>JANNAZ010000215.1:0-4767 GCA_031384895.1 Cyclobacteriaceae bacterium
ATCATCGACCAAGGACCCTTGACGGCATGAACGCACGTCTGCAAAGACTGTTTCTGGAATTCCAAAAAGTACGAGTGCCTGATCGATACAATGAGGGCCCAGATCCATCAGGTTGCCCGCGCCTGGACCAGGAGTTTCACGATGAAGCTTGGGACTCAACACAGGATTGTAGCGCTCGTAGGCAATTAGTACCTCGGTAACCTCTCCTACCCGTTGGTCCGCCAGAATTTTCTTAACTGTTCTGAAATCACTGTCATACCGGCGATTGTGGAAGACCGATAATTTGAGCCCTCGTTCAGCTGCGAGTTTCGATAACAGAATCGCCTCTAACGTATTGGTAGTAAATGCTTTTTCAACTACAACATGTTTACTGGCCTGAAGAGCTTTGGTTGCAAAGTCTGCATGCGTTGAAGTGGGCGTGTTGACCACGACGAGATCAACCTGAGGGTCGGTCAAAACATCTTCGAGGGATTTGTAACTCCGTGTACCCGGGTATTCACCCGAGATTAATTGCTTTGTACGCTCCCAGGCCCCGAGCAGGTGAAAGCTTTTATGCGCAGCCAGGAACGGAGCATGAAATACCTTCCCAGACATTCCAAACGAAAGCAAAGCGGTCTTTACTACGGTCATGGCTTATCTATTTGGGATCGATTAATTCGACTACCCGGTCTGTCTTTCCAAGGGGCGCGTCAGGCAGGTCGGCCCGCCTCCCCCTTTGACACTGATTTCTGCACCTTCAAATTCACTCACGTTGCAGCCTGCGCGTTCCAATCCTTGCCTGGTTAACGGATTGCCTTTCACCATAATCACTTCACGTGGCCCGACGGCGAGCACATTGCACCCCATGGAGTCAAATTCCGCCTCCGGAACCTCAATGAATTCATACCCCCGGTCGAGCAAGTCATTCCGGAATGGGATCGGCATTAAGGGAGAATAGACAACAGCCAGATTGTGATCCACAGGGCTAAGGATTGACATCAGGTGGAATACATCAGATGGGCCTCTATAGTGAGGCAGTGGCACTGTAATCACCCTTACCCCTAATGGCTTTAGAAGCTTCGTGAGCTGCTCGATTCCAGAAACATTGGTTCGATATGTATGGCCCACAGCAAGGGTCTGGGCGTCAATCCAGGCGACATCACCGCCTTCCACCGTTCCTGGAGCGATAATCTCTCCCAGAACAGGCAAACCCAGCCCAGCGAAGGCTTTTCGTTGCGCCTCTGGTTCTGTTATGCGCGCAGGCTTGCCCATGTTGCACAGGATCATCCCCTTGTCTGTGGCGATCGACGCATCCCGGCAATAGATCGAGTCCATTGTCACAGAAGCATCGTTTGGAAAATGACGGATTTCTGCGCCGGAATTCACCAGTAACTTTTCAAATGAGGTGTACTCCTGCTGTGCTCCATTCAGGTCAGGCCGCGACAAATAGTTGAGCCGTTTCCAGTCGCGGTCGAGAATGGTATCATTGACGAATGCATCAACGGACCGTTTGATAAATACAGTCTTGAGTTTCGCGTATTCCGAATGGCAGCTAATCATGCTATATCAATTTTTATTGTCAGCTCGCTTTCGCCGCATCCAAACATAGAAGGGCACACCGGAGAGCATGGCAACAAAGCCCCAGTAAACAATTTCTTGACCAGACCCAATAACGGCCCACATAGAAAAGATGAATGCCATTGAGGCAATCACAATCTTACTTATCGATTCCTTTTTCCAAAAACGATTTTGAAGGACAATGACTCCGTAAGAAGCAGCTGAGAACAAGTACGGTACCAGAACCATGATGGTGGTCAATAAGATCAGGAACGTAAATGTTTCCGTTAGCCCCTTCGAAAGATTCATCATCATCAATCCCGTGATCAGGATGCTGGAGATCACGAGTCCCATATAGGGTGCTTTCTTCTTGTTCTCGCGGCCAAAAATTTCGGGAAACATCTTGTCCTTTGCTGCCGCGAAAGGGATCTGTCCCTGAAGGAGGATCCATCCGTTTAGCGCGCCGAAAGTGGAGATGATGGCACCGATGGCCACCCAGTACCTTGCACTATCTCCCCAGATAATGGCGGCTGCATCCGAGAATGGAGCATTTGACTTTTGAAGTTCCCCAGCAGGGATCATTCCCATCACCGCTACGGTGGCCAGGATATAGACGAAAATGGTCACGATCGTGCCGATCATAGTCGCCCGGGGAATAGTCTTCTCCGGCTCATGAATGTCACCGGAGGGTATGGTTGCGCTTTCTAAACCCAGGTAAGCGAATAAAGTAAGTGTGGCAGTAGCTGCGATAGCGCCAAAATCGGATTCGGCACTCACATTGAACGGACTGAAGTTTCCAATCTTTATGTAGAACATGCCAACGATGGAGATGAGTAGCAGGGGCGTCAGCTTTAGGATGGTGGTGATGAGCTGCACCTTTCCGGCTTCTTTCACGCCTTGCAGGTTTACCCAGGTCAGCAACCAGACGGCGGAAATTCCAGTGAGTACAGAGAGGATCTGATTCGTAGCGAGGATCGGGAAGAATACGGTGAGGTAACTCACGAAGGTCACCGCAATGGCCGCATTTGTACACCATATAGAAAACCAATATCCCCATGCAACGAGATAAGCGGCGAAATCACCAAGTCCTACGCGCGTAAATGCATACGGGCCGCCCACAGAATTGGTAACCACTTTGCTGAGGTGACTGAAAAGCAGTGCGAGAAAAATGGCTCCAACCGAGGAGCCAATCCAGCCCAGCAAACTGATTCCGCCGTACGCGGCCAATGTTGCAGGAAGAAGGAACACGCCAGAACCAATCATGTTGCCCACGACCAGTGCCGTCGCTGTCCATAAACCAATCTTGGCGGGGCTATTCAGTTGCGTCATGAATCTCGATTTGTGCGCCGGTAAGATACAGAGTCAGTTCCGAATAGCCATATTGGGTTATATGAGTCAGCTGACTCCTCCATAAAACTTTTTGCCCTCTCCCGGCATCGAACGTATATTACACCTACACTTTTCAGCAGAAAAATCGCTTAAACCCAACAACCTCATGAAGAAAATTGCTTTGGCAATTTGCCTAACCTTTTCGTCCAGCATGGCTTTGTGCCAAGATTCTATAGAGAAAATTATGGAGTCCCGCGCTCGCGAAATGTACCGCGTAATCTCCCTGGATGAACCGGAATCATGGAAGAAATTTATCAAAGAAAACTATACTAAATCACTGATTGATAAGCCAATGCGATCTCAGATTGAAGGTGGAAGTTCAGCAGCAAGTAATTCGACTTCCCAAACCCATGAAGGGAATATCGAAGGAAAGGCGGCCATGTACCGGATGCTTCACAATGACCTTGGTGGAGGCAAAATATCAACACTCAAGATCACCGGAGAAAAGGTTGATATGGTGGTCAATAGCAGTGGGACCGTGGGTACGATTTCCCTGAAGTTTTCAAAAGAAAAACCCTACCTGATCGATGGCCTTGGCGTTGAATTGGGTAACTAATTTCATTAAGCAACTGCTCGTTGAATGTAATGGCTGGGCTGACTACCTTCGGTAAGCCTTTCAGGCATCAAGTATGCGTAAGCTGGTTTTTACAATCTTCATGCTGGTTTCACTTTCCCGGGGCCAAGCCACTTCTATTCTAATCCCGATGGACGGGGCCCAGCGAAACCATCTGAAAGCCTATGGTTGGGCGTACTTCATCCTTCAACGCAAGGATCCGGTTGACTGGTTGCTTAACTATCGGGGTGGAAGTTTCCTTGCCGCCTATTCAAAGGAAGTTGAAAGTGAATGCATTATTCGCGGCATATCGTATGAGATTCTCCCCAGCGAAAAAGTAAATGCGTTGTTGATTGAGGTTGCCAGCCCCTCGTCTAACACCAACCTGGTACGGTTGGAACATGCTGCACGGGTTGCCGTATATTCTCCGAAAAATGAACTGATAGCAGATGAAACTGACGCCGTGATCGGTGTGCTGGATTACGCAGAGATCCCCTATCGGATTATTTACGACGAGGAAGTATTACATGACAGTCTACCTCAGTTCGAATGGCTTCACCTTCACCACGAAGACTTTACCGGACAGCACGGGCGATTCATGCGGCGTGAGTCCGCGGTCATGGAGGCCAAACTGCAGGAAATCACAGCCAATCAGTTCGGGTATGCTAAGGTTTCGGAAATGAAACTGGAGGTAGCAAAACGAATCAAGTCCTATTGCGCAAATGGGGGCTACCTTTTCGCCATGTGTTCGGGCGCAGAGACCCTTGACATTGCGCTTGCGGCCAATGGCGTTGACATCAGCGGAAGCACGTATGACGGTGATGAAATGGATCCGGAAGCGCAGGAAAAGCTTGACTTCACGCAATCTTTGGCTTTTGAAAATTTTACCCTGGAGTATGTCGGAAGGAAGTTCTCTGATATCAATTCAGGAAGCGGCCGGCCCAATTTCTGGGAGGCATCGAGTACGTATTTCAAGCTGTTCGGGTACTCCGCGAAATGGGATGTTATCCCCTCCATGCTGACGCAAAATCACGAGCAGGTTATTCGTGAGTTTTATGGACAAACCACATGCTTCAACAAATTTTTGATCAAACCGGATGTAAATATCCTGGGGGAAAACACCCTGGAAAATAAGGTGCGCTATATCTACAATGATTTTGGCAAAGGTCATTGGACGTTCTACAGCGGCCACGATCCGGAAGGAAGCCCCGGGGGCGGGATGAACCGGAAGACGGATCTTAATCTACACCCCAATTCACCGGGCTATCGATTGATTCTTAACAATGTCC
>JANNAZ010000310.1:0-18597 GCA_031384895.1 Cyclobacteriaceae bacterium
TCCGGCATCGCTGCGCGGACCGGTAGGACTTTTCATAGGAAGTTCGCACGATGATTGGAGCGGGGTACCGGCATCGCTGCGCGGGCCGGTAGGACATTTCATAGGAGATTTACATCCCTCAACCTTTCGGTTTCACAAACTCCTGAAAGGGCGGATAATCAAACAAGGGCAGAAACTCGAAATCATTATCATAGCTATAGAAGTCGAAGCCATACCCTTCCTTAAACGCCTGCTTGATGAGATCAAGCGCTTTTTCCTTTTCTCCCAATGCAGCGTGGATTTGCGCACGGCTGTAATTTATGTCTGCTTGTCCAAAAGGAATCTGCATTTCTTCAAGAGCGGCTAAAGTCGACAAGGCAGCATCTTTGTTACCTAGTTTGATATTAAGGCATCCAATACGTGACAACCAATACGATGATGGGTCCTTCTTCTGCAATTCCTCATAAACCCTAAGCGATTCCCGGAGCCTCCTGGTCCCAGGCAAATGATTTTGGATCGCAATAGGTACGGGAAACAACCGGAATAAAGATCAGGCACTTCAATTTCTCACGGAGGGAGTCGTCAACACTATGATGATCGTGAAGGCCATCGTGGGGATTTTCGTCAAAGTAAATGGAAATGTCTTCCTTGAACGTGGATTCCAGCTCTGTCTTTAGTGCATCAATGAAACCGGTTACCCAATGGTCTCCCTTATTGTCTTTTTGACGGTAACTGATGAATATATCGTATGAGTATCCTTGAACTATCGAAGGCATTTTGATCGATTGAAATTAGGGCAAAACTAAAGTTAAGAAATTGAGGACCGTGAGCAAAACCAGAGAACTTGCCGGGCACGAATAAAGAGGCATTTGATAGGAGGCGCGCGCGGCGACTGGATGGGTGCCGAGGCCTACTTGGCCCGCACGATCTCAACAATGAAATGCCTTACCGGACGCGTTTCGCGTTCCGGTACCCCGTGGGAGCCGCACAAACGATCATCCGGGCCTGATCACTAGAGTATTTTGTAGGAGGTGTGCACGATGATTTGAGCGGGGTACCGGCACCGCTGCGCGGGCGGGTAGGACTTTTCATAGGAGGTGTGCACGATGATTTGAGCGGGGTACCGGCACCGCTGCGCGGGCCGGTAAGACATTTCATAGGAGGGCACGGAAATGAAAGACTCTGACTACATTTAGGAATGCGAATCCGCGTGACCATTTGCTTCATAGTTTTCGGTTTCTTGACTGACCTCGAAGCACAGCGCGTACCCGTCCTCAACCAGATCGATCTGCCTCACGGGTATTATTATCACGAGTTGTATCTCCCGCAATTGACCAGTGGCCCCTCCGCTGTCGCCTGGATGCCGGATGGAAAATCACTTGTGTACTCGATGGCAGGTAGTCTGTGGATACAAGTTTTGGGAAGTGAAGAAGCCACACAACTCACCGATGACATTGACTACGACTACCAACCCGACATTTCTCCCGATGGAAGGCGTGTGCTCTTTGTGCGATACTCCGGAGCATCGATGGACGTAATGGTTCTCAACCTGGCTGACAAAAAATCATTTCTTCTTACCGATGGAAAAAGTGTAAGCCTGGAGCCCCGCTGGTCGCCCGACGGATCAAGCATTGTATTTATATCAACAGACGAAAGCGGTCACTTCCTGCTGCACACGGCTCCTCTTTCGGGAAATCAACTCGGGGATGCGAAGGTCCTGATCGCTGATCGCAAGACGGAAGGAAAAAGGTATTACTACAGTGCGTTTGATCATGCCATCAACCCGACTTGGTCGAAGGATGGCAAATTGATTTATTTTGTCTCCAACCATGATGTGCTTCATGGCACTGGAAATCTATCTTCCATAAGCGTAGCTTCCGGCGAAATCAAAACGATCCACCAGGAAGAAACGTCCTGGCGCATGCGTCCCGATGTATCACCCGATGGAACGCGGATCGTTTACAGCAGCTACCTCGGACAAAACTGGCACCAGTTGTGGATGCTTCCTGTTTCCGGCGGCTACCCTGTGCCGCTGACGTACGGGGATTTTGACAAGAGTTCTCCGCGTTGGTCGCCGGATGGAAAGAGAATTGCCTTTATCTCCAACACGGATGGAAACACTTCCTTGTGGTTGCTCGATGCATTCTCAGGAAAGCAGGAACAGGTGGTCGCGAAGAAACTCAAGTACTTGAGGCCCCACGTTCCACTGACTTTAACTACCACAGACGGCAAGGGCAACATGATCCCAACGCGTGTGAGCATCACCGACAGCCGGGGAAAATCATATAGCCCCGAACAGGCCTGGGTGCATGCGGATGATTCACGGTATCCAGCGATTCAAAAATTTGAAACGCATTATTTTCACAGCGAGGGTACTGTTGTCATTCAAGTCCCCAAAGACACCCTGATCATTACCGCATCACATGGCCCGGCTTTCGGAATCACCCGGCTTAAAGCGGACACCCGCAAGGTGGATGCGGTTCGAATACCAGTCACCGTTGCCCGGCTGACTCCACCTGCTGATTTTGGAACCTGGCGAAGCGGTGATGTGCACGTGCATATGAACTACGGAGGAAGCTATCGCAACACGCCGGCACATCTCGTTCAACAAGCTGCCGCTGAGGATTTGAATTTTGTCTACAACCTGATCGTCAACAAAGAACAGCGAATACCAGATGTCAATTACTTTTCTCCCGCTCCGGATCAAGCCTCCACGCCGGATGTAACAGTACTGCACGCCCAGGAATTTCATACCAGCTTCTGGGGGCATCTCGGCCTGCTGGGTCTTAACGAACACTTAATTCTCCCTGGATATTCCGGCTACCCCGAAACCGGTGTATCCAGTCTCTATCCACACAATAGTTTTATTGCCGACCGCGCCCATGATCAAAGCGGGTTGGTGGGATATGTGCATCCCTTTGAACAATCAGAAATTTTTCCAGATCAGTCTCCCGCATTGAGTAATGCCTTGCCTGTTGATGCGGCTCTGGGCAAAGTCGATTATTATGAACTGATAGGCTTTTCGGATCACCGCGCATCCGAGGCAGTATGGTACCAACTGCTCAATGCGGGGATGAAGATTCCTGCTGCCGGCGGCACCGATGCGATGGCCAACTACGCCAGCCTCCGCGGTCCGGTCGGCCTCAATAGGGTCTTTGTGCGTGGAGCCACCGGCATGAGTTCAGCTCAGTTCCTGGCCGAAGTGCGAACCGGAAAGAGTTTTGTAACGAATGGACCAACGCTAGGAATAACTCTGGAGGGAGTTGTTCCCGGAGAAAATCTGACGCTCTCTTCAAAAAAGAAAACATATTCCTACAAAGCATTTCTGCGAAGCAACGTCCCAGTCGATCATGTGGAAATCATCTACAACGGAGAAGTGGTTGCCACGCAAACAAAAGGAATGCCGTTCACGAGCCTCGACATCGAAGGTAAACTCAACTTAAAAGAATCGGGATGGGTCCTCCTCCGGGCCTGGAATTCAGCTGCCCATCCAGACACCCCGGACCTGTATGCCTATTCCAGCACCAATCCGATCTACCTGAATGGCGGGCTCGAATCGCTAAAGAAAAAAACAGCAGCGGCCTACTTTGTCAAATGGGTCGACCGCTTGGAGAAGTTGACTCGCGCCTCGGCAACTTTTCGCGATGAATCCGAACGATTGACTATTCTCGATGACATCATCAGGGCGAGAGTATACTATCAAGCACTCATCACGCCAAAGAAATAAGTCCCTATGAAGGTTAAGCACAGCCTGCTTTGTTTTCAGCTTGTTCTGGTTGCAACATTGGCGTTCGGTCAGCACGCCTATAATGTCGTGCGCGAAGAAGTACAGGTTCCCATGAGCGACGGCGTAAAACTGGGCGCCATTCTTTATCGCCCGGAGCAGTCGGGGAAATTTGCAGGCATTGTATACCGTACACCCTACGGAGTCGATGATTATGATGATTATGCCGAATTGCCAAGGAAAGCCGCGAAGCAAGGCTATGCTGTACTTCTTGTGGATGTACGCGGACGCCTGCGCAGTGAAGGGAACTTTGAAGCTTACCGCAACGAAAAGCAAGACGGGTATGATGTGATTGAATGGATGGCAGCCCAATCATTTTGTACTGGAAAAATCGGAACGTACGGTGGATCCTATCCGGGCATTGTGCAGTGGCAGGCTATGTCGCAGGCGCCCCCACACCTTGCGGCCGCTGCTCCTGAAATGACACCCATCGGGAGTCATCATTTCTTTTACTACGGTGGTGCCTTTTCTCATCCGTGGATCGATTGGTTTGTGCCGTACATTTTTGCAGACAAGCGAAAACGAGCCAATGATCCATCCGGGCCGTGGGATGATGAGCCGGCAACGGAAGCATGGGAGAAATCCGACCGGAAACAATGGTATCAGTATCGTCCGTTGGCCGACCTGCCCCTCTTAAAAAAATATGCCCCGGAATATTATGCCTGGCTTTCGCATCCGGACCTTTCTCCCTGGTGGGATTTTGTGAACGTGGAAAAAGACTTTGGCAAGATTCGAAATCCTGTCTTTCTCGAGAGCGGATGGTACGATGCGGCCTACGGACCGGAGGGAGCAACGCGCGCCTTCAATAAAATGAGGAAAGAGGCCGCCACTCCGGAGGCGAGAGAAAAATCCATTCTGGTTTTGGGTCCCTGGAACCACACCTCACTCAACACGCGCAAGACAAAGTTTGGTGAAGTTGAGTTCGGTCCGAATGCGGGTATGGACTATGATGCCGAACTGTTGCGTTGGTACGATGTTCACTTGAAAGGTGAAGCACCGATAAATCCCTTACCTGCCGTCAGCATATTTGTAATGGGAGCGAATCAATGGCGAACCGAAAACGAGTGGCCGCTCTCGCGTGCTGTTTTAACTTCCTACTACCTCAGCGGCAGTGGAGCAAAAAAAACTGGTCTGCTATCATTAAAGGCCCCGGGCAATGAACCATCGGATAGTTATGTATTTGATCCCGCCAATCCGTTCTGGGACAAGTCCTATGAAAAATCCTATCCCTATGATCAGCGCGAAAACGAAGCGCGCCCCGATGTGCTTGTTTACACGAGTGTTCCGCTGACAGAAGATCTGGAAGTCGCCGGGGAGATTGTTGCGGAGCTATTTGTCAGTTCAGAGGCCAAAGACACAGACTTCTCTTTTACACTTTGCGATGTTTATCCTGATGGCCGATCGATCAATTTACACGGGTTGGACGCAGGTTACTTGCGCATGCGCTACCGCAATGGTTTTGAAAAACAGGAATTGATGACGCCTGGGCAGGTGTACAAGATCCGGATTGGTCAGGTCTATACCGCAAACCTGTTTAAGAAAGGGCACCGGATTCGCGTAACGGTGACGAGCAGCAAGGCGCCGCACTATGATCCTAATCCGAATACGGGGACGGAGATTGCGACGGAGAAAAATCTAGTCCGAGCAAACAATTCCATTTACCATACACCCAAATACTCATCCCGACTTATCATTCCGGTCATCAACCGCTGAATAGTTGACCCGGGGAAACCCAAAGGATTTAGTTCAGTATCTTCAGGTCCCTCAGGAGTGCATTGTATCGCGGGTCTGTCTTCAATTTTTTAGGAATCATCGGATCACAGGTAAACCATACCATCGGTTGGGTAAGCCACCAATAGCCAATAGCCAACGGCCAAAAGCCAATAGCTATTTCTTGATCTCCCCCGGCCAATTCAGCAAGACAGTCACCGGGCCAGTTTGTTGTTCTAATACGCTCACGAGGAAACGCTGTCCGTCTGCCGATACGTCATAACCATCTCTGAAGCCGCCAACAAAGGCATGAGGGTGGAACAGTGGAACGACAGAACCGACCTCAGCGGTGGAGGAGTTGAGTTTGATTTCCGTCGCGTAGATTTTGTTGTCATTTCCGTGATAGAAAAGTTCTTTTCCATCCTTCCGCCAGCGGGGCCTCGATCTGCCGCTGGTAGAAACCTGCCATTTGGATGCCGGACCTGGAAATGGGCGAACGTATATCTCATTGGTGCCGGACTCATTGGATTGGTAGGCAACCCATCGGCCATCCGGAGAGAAGTTTGCGCGCGTCTCGTTGAACTCCGTCTGCAAAAACGGAAATGGTTTTCGTTCGTTGGTTGAGTTCATGGGCATTATCCAGAGATCGCCTTGAGTTTTCGGGTCATTCACATAGTAGGCTATGTACTGCCCGTCGCGTGACCAATCGCTCGCATGTATTGAAAGATCTGACTTGAGCAGCACTTCTTCGCTTCCAGCTCCGCTTGATGCCCGGCGATACAATCCAAATTTTCCTTGGCGATCTGAGCTAAAGATAACCGAACTGCCATCCGGAGACCAGGCTGGCAAACGATGATTTCCGGGATCAAATGTTAATCGTGTAAAGAGGGAGCGGGCTTTTTCGTATAGCCAAATTTGACCGCTTCTGGTTTTTCCATCGAACAGGGAAAATGCGATCCGTTTTCCATCCGGCGAGAGACGAAGGTCATTATAAATATTGGATTGATCGATCGCCACGGTCTTCTTACCCATTCTGTCATACCAAAGGAGATTTGGTATCGTTAAAGCCTCACTGGTCTGATAGGCCAGTATACCATTCAGGGAAACGGTGAAGGTGGCATTGCCGGTGAGATTTAAAAAGTACAACCGCTCGGCAACCGGGAACATGTCGCCCGTAATTTGCAGCCGCTTGGTGTCGAATGGTTGTGCCATCAGCGTTTGTTCACGCGCAAACAGAAGGTGGCCGTTGGCATAGGCCGCGCTTGAAACTGAATTGACAAGGATGCGCGGAGTGAAGGTTGAATCGAGCGAACCCAAAAAGATGGCATCGCTTGCTCTATCGCCTGTATTGCTAAATCCGAGATAGATAAAATGCTCTCCGTCCGGCAAGAAATGTGGCCAGCGATGACTAATCTGCCGGAAGCCGGAATCGAGTTTTGTAGTCCTTGCCGGAGTCCCGCCCATAGCGGAGACTCGGAATAGTGATGTGTATGTATTGATGGGGCAAAAAATGATTGTGCCATTCGAACTCCAGCTTCCCCCGCGGCCGAGCGGTGCATCGCTAATAATCTGCGGCAGGCCACCGGCAGCATCGACCTTCTTGAGTTTTCCGCCTGCGAAGAATCCGATGAACCGGCTGTCCGGAGACCAGAAGGGAAACGAAGCGTCTTCGGTGCCGTCGAGCGCCTGAGCCGTGAGCGCATGGAGTGGCCGTACCCACAAGAGCGCTTTCCCTGCGGAGTCAAGCGCCACAAATGCCAGCAGGCGTCCGTCAGGTGATAATGCAATGTGTCCGCCAACGGTGGAGTTGAAGTTCACCTTTTCAGGCGGCTGAATTGTATATCGGTAGGTCGGCTGGTCAGGTGCGGGCTGAGAGAAATATAGAATAGCCATCACCATAAAAGCCATGATCGCTGCTGCAAGAGCGAGGCTCACACCAAAAAGTGCAGTGAACTTTGGCAACCTGATTTTCGAGATACTTTTTTGTTTTTGAACCTGCGCTGCCGGAATCGGGCCCCGTTTTTCTTCTGAGACTATTGCCTGTGAGGCACTTTCTCCTGACCCTTGCAACCCGGCAAGGATGTCCTTGATGGCATTCGCCACTTTGTTTACCTGGTTGCGATAGTCCGTCTGTACCTGGTTTCTATCGCGGTTGTCGGAAGGTCGTAACGGTCTGTTGACACCGGACTCTTTATAGATAAAGTCGATGGGCCGCATGATACCTCCTGTTGCTTCTTCAAACAACTTCTTGTCCCCCGCATCCACCTCATGGATCCTGACGGGCAGCACCCGGCTAGCCGTATTGCCGCCGCCCACTTTGGTCTTCAATCCAAGCTTGTCTTCGGAGGCGAGCTTGATGAACGCGAGCAACTCGTGCTGCCAGGCGAACGCTTTGGGATCGCAGTAGGTTTGTGATACGATGGGGATCAATATCAGGCACCGCAACTTCTCTTTGAGCGAATCGTCTACTTCGTGATGCTGTAAAAGACCGTCGTTGGGGTTTTCATCGAAGTAGATGGAAATGTCCTCTTTGAATGTTGCTTCGAGCTCACTCCGCAGCGTGCGGACAAACTCCGTCACCCAACCGTCACTCTTGTTGTCTTTGTGGCGGTAGGAGATGAATATATCGTACTCGAATCCCGATACTATAGACGGCATTTTAATAAGTGGTTTGATGAAGACGCGTCCGCCGTAGCCTTGCGAAGGCGGATGTCGTATTCGAAGCCAGGTAAGAGAGAGGGCATTGTCAAAGATAGGAATTCGTTTTAGTTGTTCGTTGACCTGCTCCCTTTGATCGGTAGGGCGCCAACAACCAACCAACTACTAGATAGCGGCGATTTGGTTAAATTGCATCAATGCCAAACCTCTATATTATCGCAGGCTGCAACGGTGCAGGAAAGACTACGACATCCTACACCGTACTCCCTGAAATGCTAAATTGTAAGGAATTCGTAAATGCCGATGAAATTGCACGTGGACTTTCGCCCTTCCAACCCGAAACGGTTTCTTTTCAGGCTGGCAGAATCATGTTGGGAAGAATCCATGAATTGCTAAGGGGGAAAAATGATTTCGGATTTGAAACCACACTCGCTTCAAAAGGGCATGTTCATATCATCCGACAAGCAAAGAGATTGGGCTATACCGTAGTATTGATCTACTTCTGGCTCGAGTCTCATGACCTTGCCAGGGCCAGGGTACAAGCGCGGGTAGAAAAGGGAGGGCACAATATTGCCCCGGCAGTGATTGACAGAAGATACAAGCGTGGATTGAAGAATTTCTTTTCCATTTACCAGAGAATTTCCGACAGTTGGGTAGTTTATGACAATTCAAACAAGGAACCCATTTTGGTGGCTAAGGGGAGCTCATCGGTGGTAAATTTCATTTATAATCCTGATCTTTGGACAAAAATTCAACAGCAAAATGACAACGGCAGAGTCTGATCAATTGATTGACAAGATAACGGCAGGTGTCAAGCTCGCTATCGAGCGTCTTATTGAACGTACAAAAAAGGAAGACGGCGAGTTGGTCATCTCCAGGAACGGGAAGATTGTGCGCGTAAAGGCCCGGGAGTTGAATAAGAAATAGTATCTGGGAAAGCTTCCGGGTGATCGGGAGGGTATTGTCAAAGATAATGAAACGCTGTTGGCTTTTGGCCTTTAGCTATTGGCAGAAATGGTGATTGCAAGTATCCACTGCATCGGTTGGGTAAGCCACCAATAGCCAAAGGCTAAAAGCCAATAGCTTTTTCTTGATCTCCCCCACCCAATACACTACCAACGTCACCGGCGAAGAGACTCCTTCATTTCCATGTGTTGAAACCAGGAAGCGCTGCCCATCGCCGGTAACATCATAGCCATCCCTTCCTCCGGTGCTGATAGCCGCAGCCGGGAACAAAGCAGTTAGAATTCCTACATTAACGACAGAAGAGCCGAGCCTGATTTCGGCCGCCATGATCTTATCCGATCCCAGAAAGAAAAGTTCCTTCCCGTCGCTCCGCCAGCGGGGATGCGTTCCCCCGTTTGTTGAAACCTGCCACTTGCCTCCCGGTCCCGGAAACGGGCGGATGTAAACTTCTGCTCTCCCGGACTCGTTTGATTGATAAGCAATCCAGCGGCCGTCAGGTGAGAATACGGGGCGGCCCTCCCCAAATTCTGTCTCAAGAAAAGGGAAAGGCTTGCGCTCCCCGCTTGCCCTTTTAGGGTCGGGACTCATCGGCAAAATCCAAATATCATTTCCTTTTTTCAGGTCTGCGGAATGGTATGCGAGGAATTTCCCGTCGCGAGACCAATCGGTCGAAAATATGGGCTGATTCGTCTCAAGCAATACCTCTTCGCTTCCTTCCCCGCTGGCTGCCCGCTGAAAAAGATTGGGAGTTCCCTTTTTTGCGGAAGAAAATACAATCGTCGCTCCGTCCGGGGACCAGGTCGGCCATCCATCGGTTGAGGGATCAAAAGTAAACCGCGTCCATACTTTTCTGGCTATTTCGTAGAGCCAGAGGTCTTCGTTTAAGGCATCAGTTTTCGATACAGCGATCCTTTTCCCATCGGGGGAGATGCGAAAATGAGAAAATATCGCTGACTGCCCTACCTCGCCTATCCGCTTGCCTGCCCGGTCATACCAAAGAAGCCTCATTCTCGTCTGACCCGTTCCTGTCTGGTAAACAAGATCCCCCTTTTGAGAAACAGAGAACGAAGCCTTGGTCGTGAGCGGCTCGAAGTGCACATGCTCAGCGACCGGAAATGCGTCACCCGCAGTTTGAAGACTCATTGGGTCGAACGACTGGGCAAGCAGTGTTTGCTCACGGGCAAACAGAAGATGGCCATTGGCGTAGCCGGCGCTGGAACCTGAATTGACGACCTGCCTCGGTATGAAGCTTGTATCCAGCGAAGCCAGGATAATAGCATCTCCAACCCCAACGCCGCCAGCTACTGTCATCACGGTATACAAGAAATGCTTGCCGTCGGGCAGGAAGCATGGCCAGCGATGACTATACTGATTACGGCTTGTGTCGAGCTTGGTCAGGGCCACAGGCTGTCCGCCTGCGGCGGCGACGGTGAAAAGTGGCCTAGAACCAGAGCCCCCGTAAATGATTGTTCCCTTTTCGTTCCAGGTTCCACCGCGGCCATTTCCCCCGCCCCCCACATCGCAAAGAACCTGGGAGGGACCGCCTGAGACATCAATTTACTTGAGCTTCCCGTCTGCAAAGAACCCTATGAATCGGCTGTCCGGAGACCAGAAGGGGAAAGTAGCTCCCTCGGTGGTATTGAGCGGCTGACCCACAAGTGCGCTGAGCCGCCGCACCCACAAAAGCGCCTGCCCTGTAGAGTCACTCGCTACGAATGCCATGAGACGGCCGTCAGGCGAAAGGGTTAGGTGTCCGCCATTCGTCGTGAAGTAATTTGTTTTTGGAGGCGCCAGAATTGTAAACCGATAGGTCCGGAGGTCAGGAGGTGGTTGGGAAAAGTGAAAAATGGTCATGGCGACGAACGCCACGATCGCCGCGATCGATAGTAGTTTGAAACCCAGGAGTGGATTGACGGCAGGAATTCTGAAGTTCCGTTTTGTTTTTGCTCTTGAACGTTGAACCTCCGCGGGATTAGATTCCTTGTTGACCTCTACGCTTTCCAAGGGAGATGGACTTACTCCTGCTCCCTGTAGGCCAGCAATGATCTCCTTGATGGCATTGGCCGTCTTATTGATTTGATCACGGTAGGCGTTCTGCGTTTGCCCTTTCGAGGACTCATCGTCTTTTGGCCGAAGTGGCCGGTTTACGCCTGCGGATTGAAAAGTAAAGTCAATAGCGCGAAGCGGTCCCTGGAGTTCAGTCTCAAGCAGTTTCTTGTCTGTTGAGTCAAGTTCATGTATGCGTATGGGCAATACTCTGCTTGCGGTGTTGCCGTTGGGGATACGGATCTTCAATCCATAGGCATCGGCTGCTGCTGTTTTCAAAAAAGCACGGAACTCGTCATTCCAGGCAAAACTCTTCGGATCACAATACGTCTGGGAAATAATGGGGATGAAGATGAGGCACTTCAGTTTCTCCTTGAGCGAACTGTCAACATCGTGTGTCTCCAGCAGCCCATCGTGTGGGTTCTCATCAAAGTAAATGGAGATGTCTTCCTTGAAAGTAGCTTCCAACTCTTTCTTAAGGTTGGCGACAAACTCCGTTATCCAGCCGTCATACTTATTGTCCTTCTGGCGGTAGCTGATGAAGATGTCGTAGGCATATCCGGGGATGATGGAAGGCATTGTCAAAGATAGTAATTCGTAGTTGCAAGGTTTTAGCAGAGCCATAGGCTCGATCTAATTTTCTAAGGATGGACTTCAGTCCATCCTTTACCATACCCGGAAGATGCATAGAGCTGTAGGCTCGGCACGTCTGTTTTTGCTATCTAACCCTGAAAGATGTCTCGTTCCTAACGGAACTCTATTTGAATTTTACTTTTTTCAACGGACTGAAGTCCGTTGTTACCATATTCAATCGTTCCTCCGGAACTTGAATTCGTTATTTCCCGCTTTATTAATCGGACAACATTGTTAAATATTTATTGCCATTTTATACGTATATTTCATGCATATATTTCATACTTTTGGGCATATAGATTGAATGATGGCCACATTTACCAGCACCCTCCCTGACAAACTCCTAAACCAGCTCGCTCAGAAAGCCAAGGCATTATCCCTTCCCAAGAACAAACTCATCGAAGCCGCCCTGACCCTCTATCTCGAGCACCTCGAAAAGGCTGAGTATATAAAATCCTACTGCGCTGCTGCCGAAGACAGGGATATTCAAGCCCTTGCTGAGGAAGGAATGGAAGAGTACTTGAATCAACTCCGTCAATGAAGCAAGGCGAGATCTGGTATGCCAATCTGAATCCTTCGAAGGGAAGTGAACAGGCAGGATTGAGGCCCGTTGTTGTCGTTAGCGGCAATCTCCTGAATCAGCACCTGAACATTGTCCTTGCTGTACCGTTGACCACCAAAGTCAAACACTACAAGGGTAACCCCGAGTTGAGTCCAACGAAAATGAATGGATTAAAGAGTGAATCGGAAATGCTGGTATTCCATATTCGATCGATCTCCAAGGACAGACTTACTCGGAGGTTGGGGGCGGTCGAGCCTGCCGAATTAACTCAGTTCATCAAGACGTTGAATGACATTCTTAGATACTAGTGGGAATCGTTGTTAGTTGTTGGTTGATCGTTGTTCGTGGCACATGACTCAAGCCTTCCCAATCCAACCGAAGCTGGGACATGGTCACGCGCTTGCGAAGGTGAGCATGAATTTCGTATCATCGCATACACGTATCAGTTAGTCAATTGGCTCCGAGAGTTTATCGTTTGGGGATACTCCACTAACAACGATCAACCAATAACTACTTCATCCTCCCATACTTTTTCAATGCGGCTATCAGCCGATCATGCGGAATAGCGTAGACTTTGTTTCCATTGATCCCCTCCATCGTTTCCGCTGCGACGAGCGCGTTCACGATCGCTTCTTCTGTCGCTGAGGCGGTGGCCTCAAACAACGGACTGATCAAATCGTTGGGCAACATCTCCAGGTGAGCGAGCCCCTCATTCTTTGTCACCTCCGGATTCGCGGTGGAAAAAGCGATAAAAATATCGCCGGATCCATTTCCTCCACGGCCGCCTACCACACCAATGCCCAGAGAAACACGCTTGACCAGCCGCTCCAATTGATGTGGCAGCAACGGTGCATCGGTTGCCACAACAACTATGATAGAACCCTGGTCTTTATCTGCCATGCCTTTTTCAGGGAGTAAATCCGCGATCTCTTTCCCCACGGGTACGCCGGCAATCTGAAGAAGGGGTCTCCTTCCGTAGTTGGCCTGCACAAGCACACCAACGGTGTAGCCCCCATCCCCAGCAGGAAGTTTTCGAGATGAAGTTCCAGTACCTCCCTTGAATTGGTGACAAACCATGCCTGTACCTCCGCCCACATTTCCCTCCTGTACCGGCCCCGAAGTTGCTGACTCCATCGCATCAAACGCGTCTTGCTTTGTTACATGAAATCCGTTGATGTCATTGAGGAAGCCATCCCAAGTCTCTGCTACCACGGGCAGGCTTATGTCGCCGGAATAATCATCCCGCTTCATCTTCTTTGTGTGCCATTCAATCACCGCATCGCGTACAACACCCACACTGTGTGTATTGGTAATCAGAATTGGTGAACCAA
Organism: Cyclobacteriaceae bacterium; assembly: GCA_031384895.1. GTDB lineage: Bacteria > Bacteroidota > Bacteroidia > Cytophagales > Cyclobacteriaceae > ELB16-189. Next base: position 13,670 of record JANNAZ010000310.1, read on the forward strand.
GTCCCCCGGACTCTTTCACCCAAGTTGTTCCGGTCATCTCGCCGTTGCCATTCAGCGTGAACCAGGCGGCAAAAACCCTGTCGAGTGAACCTCTGCCTTTCGGGAAGATGGCTGTGACTCCAGTTCGCACAGGCCCTTTTCCAGTCACCAATTTCCCGCTTCCTGAAATCAATGTTTTGAACCCTACCTCCACCCCTTTTACATCGGTGATGGCGTTATAGGCACCGGGCGTTCCATCGAACGGTATGCCAAGGTCCCGTGCGCGGGGCTTTGCCTTCTGCGCGAAACTGCCAAAGGATATGATCAACGAGACGAACAATAAGCTGTAGTTTTTTTTCACCGTTGTTTTGGGTTTGTCAGGTGGAGTAATTGCTTTCGCAGAATGGTTAGACCTCTTACGAGTTGAGACGATGTGATCGTCAATGGACTTAGCACACGGATCACATTGCCGGATGTTCCTGCACTGATAATCAAAAGACCGTTGCATGCACAAGCATGAATAAGTTTCTTTGCCAAGTCGGCATCAGGCTGATGGGGATCAACGTTTTTTACCAGCTCAAATGCGACCATGGCACCAAGGCCGCGCACATCGCCAATCGCATGGCACTCCTTCTGAAGTTTCCTGAAGAATCCCATCACCGTGCGGCCAACCTTCTTCCCCTTCACGAGGATCTTGATCTTCTTCATGTAGCCAATCGTGGCTAACGCGGCAGCGCAGGCTACAGGATTTCCCAAGTATGTTCCTCCAAGCGTACCCTTGGTTGTCTTGTCCATCACATCGGCCCGTCCAATGACAGCACCGATTGGCATACCGCTACCGAGCGATTTAGCCCACGTGGAAATGTCAGGAACAATATCATAATGCGAATAGGCTGCCCATGCTCCGGTACGTCCAAATCCAGTCTGCACCTCGTCGACGATTAACAAGATGCCGTGCTTCTTGCAGAGGCGGTGTAGTCCCTGAACATATTCTTTGGGCGCTACCACAAATCCACCTTCACCCTGAACCAATTCAAGAATTACTGCAGCAACCTGAGTGGCGTCAACCTGGGTATGCAGTGCCTCTTCAAATGCGCGAAGTTCACGCTGAGCAAATTTGGCAGGCGAAAGTCCGTCACCTCCTTTGTAGTAATCAGGAAACGGAAGCCGATACACCTCAGGTGCAAATGGGCCGCATCCAATTTTGTATCCGGTCTTCGATGTAAGTGTCATGCCCAGGAGTGTTCTTCCATGAAATCCTCCCGTGAAGCAAATGATGCCTTGCCTACCGGTTGCCTGACGCGCAATCTTAACGGCATTCTCTACGGCTTCCACACCCGAATTGGTCAGCATGACCTTGGTCGACTTACCGTGTGGCAGAAGCTTGGCCAGTGTTTCGCACAACTCCACATACGGCTCATAGATGGCCACAGGGAAACAGCTATGAATAAGTTTTCTGGACTGCCTGGCTATTGCGTCGACAACGGGTTTGGGACAATGTCCTGCATTCAGTACGCCGATGCCGCCCGCAAAGTCAATGTACGCCCGACCATCCACATCGAGAATCACGGCGCCGCTGCCCGATTCTATCGTCAGTGGGGTAAACATGCCCATGCCTTCCGGCACGATGGCATTTCTTCGGGCAATGAGTCTTTCAGATTTCTTCATCTCCTGAAATTAACCCTTTGCCACAAAAAGAAAAAGCTGCCAATCCCGGCAGCCTTTTCAACCTTAAAACCCAAAACACTCAATCTTGCTCAGCCTTCCTTGTGACTTTATAGTAAGGCGTCTTATTCTTATTACTTTCCTTTTGCTTTTTCGATGAGGTTACAGCCGCGGAGTATCCTTTTGCACCACTATAGGTTGGGCAAAGTGAATGCATGCATGAAGAACACATCAATACAGCCACACCCAGAAACAGCACTTTTTTCATAACCACAGTTCAGGCATTAATACGCGAAGGCATTCAAAGGTGAACGGCCTAAAAACGTATGTTTGTAGTGAATTCCATGGAAAAAGGCCACAAAGCAGGATTTGTAAGCATAGTCGGGAAACCGAACGTTGGCAAATCAACGCTGATGAACCGGTTGGTGGGTGAAAATCTCTCCATCATATCGCCCAAGGCCCAAACGACCCGGCACCGCATCATGGGTATCATCAACACGGATGAATACCAGATCGTCTATTCCGATACCCCTGGCATCCTGGAGCCAAAATATGCGCTGCACGAGGCAATGATGAATTATGTAAAGGTTTCGCTCGAAGATGCAGATGTTATCCTGGTGGTTATCGAATGCGGCGAAAAGTACGATGCCGCAGTCCACGAGCGTTTCAAGACCATCGCAGCACCTATTCTCTTGCTCATCAACAAGGTGGATAAGTCACCGAAAGCAGATCGAAAATCGCTTGTTGCCTACTGGAAGAATGCGTTGCCCGCACGCGAAGTACTTCCCGTCTCGGCACTTACCGGTGAAAACGTTGACAAGATTTTACCTGCCCTGATAAGTCTCCTGCCGGAACATCCACGCTATTTTCCAGATGACGAAATGACCAATCGCAGCGAGCGTTTTTTCGCTGCGGAAATCATACGGGAAAGAATCTTCTACAACTACAACCAGGAAATACCGTACAGCACCGAGGTGGGAATTGAAGATTTCAAAGACGAAGAAAAGATATTACGTATTCGGGCAACACTGTTCGTTGAACGTGACTCTCAAAAAGGAATCCTGATCGGCAAGGCGGGAGCTTCGCTAAAGAAAGTGGGCACGGAAGCACGGGAAACCATGGAGCGTTTCTTTGGCAAGAAAGTGTTTCTGGAAACGCATGTTAAAGTCGCTTCTGACTGGAGAAAACAGAAGGACAAATTGCGCTTGTTTGGATATCTCGAGTAGCGCTCACCATTGTCCATCGCGGCTTCTCGCATTGGACTAAAGTCCATTCGAATATCTCTCACTTGCCACGGCCTTAAGGCCGTGGCAAGGCTTGCAAATTTAGAAGGGCTTTAGCCCAAAAACCAAAGTGGCTGATCATTTAGCTACCTTTGCAAAAAAAATTAGTTACACATGTCTAACATCGTGGCAATAGTAGGCCGTCCCAATGTTGGGAAATCAACCTTTTTCAATCGGTTGATTGAAAAACGCGAAGCCATTATGGATGATATGCCAGGCGTAACACGCGATCGGCATTACGGATATGCCCAATGGATAGGCAAGTATTTCACGGTTATTGATACCGGCGGCTACGTCCTTGGCTCCGACGACAAATTTGAATCACAAATACGCCGTCAGGTGGAGCTTGCGGTAGAAGAGGCCGCCGTGATTATTTTCATGGTCGATTGCCGTGATGGACTGACCGGTTACGACAAAGAGTTTGCCAACATCCTTCGTCGATCCAAGAAACCTGTATTTGTTGCCGCCAATAAAGCCGACTCTCCCGACAAATCCATATTAACTAGCGAGTTTTACGGACTGAAGATGGGCGAAGTATATCCCATTTCAGCCGAGAACGGGAGTGGCACGGGTGAACTTCTGGATGACTTAGTAAAAGTCTTTCCCAGTGAGGACCTGGAGGATCCAAATGCCGGTATCCCCAAGATCGCCATTCTGGGAAGACCCAATGTTGGAAAATCATCTTTTCTAAATGTCCTGCTTGGTCAGGAAAGAAGCATTGTCACGGATGAAGCAGGCACAACGCGGGACGCCATTCATTCGCGCTATAAAATGTTCGGCAATGATTTTATTTTGATCGATACTGCCGGCATTCGAAAGAGAAGTAAAGTGCATGAAGACATCGAGTTCTACGCAGTCTTACGGTCTCTTCGTGCCCTGGAGGATTGCGATGTGTGCATCGTCATCATTGACGCACAACGTGGTTTAGAATCTCAGGATGTGTCTATCATCTCCCTGGCCCAGAAACAAGGCAAAGGCATTGTGGTCATGGTGAACAAATGGGATTTGATGGAAAAAGACAGTAAGACCGCTGATACGATACGTAAGGATATGATGGAGAGCCTCGCTCCCATTAGCTACGTACCCATCATTTTCGCCTCCGCGCTGCACAAACAACGGATCTTTCAAGTAGTTGAAAAGGCGGTGGAAGTTTATGGGAACAAAAACAAGCGAATTCCAACCTCGCAGCTCAACGATGCGCTGCTCCCGGAGATCGTTCACTATCCCCCTCCGGCAATCAAAGGCAAACATATCCAGATAAAGTACATAACGCAGGTAAATGCGGCTACGCCAACGTTTGCATTCTTCTGTAACCTGCCTCAGTATATTCAGGAATCCTATCAGCGCTTCCTGGAAAATAAGCTCCGTGACAATTTTGACTTCACTGGCGTTCCTGTCAGATTGTTCTTTAGAAAAAAGTAAGAAATCGCCTTTTCGGGTCGATAGAGGCCATTCTATGAAATTATTAAAGGAGATATGCGCCACTTCTCGTAGAATGAGTTAATTTTGCGGCCAAATCCTTAAAACCTGTAAACTATGAAAAAAGTAATCGCACTGGCAATGGTATTTGGTTTTGCACTTGCATTTGCATCTTGTGGAGGCGGTAGTTCTACTTCAGAATCTACTACTGACACGACTGCAGTTGCTGTCGACACCACAGCCGCGCCCGCAGACACAACAATGACTGATACAACCAAAATGAATTAATCGTTTGTCAGTCCAATCTTCAAAAGAGATTGAAACGAAAAAGGCTTTAGATTCTAAAGCCTTTTTGTTTTTCCATGAATTCCACAAATCTGATTTCGGTCCTTCAAAAGCACGTACCCGCGAAAGCAGTCCCGTATTGCTATCAATTGTGGGAGGATTGTAAGCTCCCCCTTTTTAGGACAGGATCAATTTAGACAATTTCATTAATAATCGTCGTCATATCCGATGTGGGTTTGTGGGAAACTCGCTTCGATGTTTTCCATAAATCCACATTTAGCATGTCCACCGGACTGC
>JANNAZ010000312.1:0-12281 GCA_031384895.1 Cyclobacteriaceae bacterium
GTTAGTGATTTCGAATTCAAGTGTTCCGGCCGGCGTTTTGATCGTGGCCAGGTCGCCCTTCTTTTTTCCAAGCAACCCTTTGCCAATAGGTGATTGCGTGGAGATCTTGCCGGCTTTCAGGTCAGCCTCCTCTTCGGAAACCAGTACATAGGTCATGCTCGCTCCTGTCTTCAGGTTCTTGATGGTAACTTTCGAAAGAATAGATACAGAAGAATTATCCAACTTACTCTCATCGATAAGCCTGGCGTTAGAGAGGATATTCCCAAGCTGTGCAATTTTGGCTTCCAGGTGACCTTGCGCATCCTTAGCGGCATCGTACTCCGCGTTTTCGCTCAGGTCGCCCTTGTCGCGCGCCTCTGCGATTTGCCGGGCAATATCTTTCCTGCCCTTGGTTTTGAGGGTGTTCAATTCCGTCTGCAACCTCTCCAGTCCCTCCTTCGTGTAATAAGAAACACTCTTGCTCATAGCCAACACCGTTTATCGCGACCAACTTCATAGCCCGTTGTGCAGCAGGCCAAAAAAATAACAACGGCTTCGTTGTCGAAACCGTTGTTGCACTAACAAAGATATGTCTTTTTTGCGAATGATTGAAATGGCTACACTTCGACCAGTTCCGGGACGAGTTGCTTGATCTGAATCTGCAATTCATCATCCAGCTTCGTCAAATAAAGCGTTTTCGCCTTAAGTAATTGTTCGACCGTGAGCCCTTTGGCACCCCGAAGGTCGGCTTTATACAAGCTGGCATTTTCAAAATCTACGCCCATCAGGTAGCTGTTTTGCAGGTCGGCTTCCATCAGGTAGGCATTCGAGAAATTCGCTTTGATCAACAACGCGTTTTGAAGTTGGGCTTTGATGAGGAAGGCATCTTTGAAATTAGCCCCACTGGCATAGGCATTTTTCATGTTCACCTGATTCAGGTTGCTGTTTTCAAAGTTCGCCTGGTTCAGCCGTGTTGCTTCCAGGTTTGACTCAATGAGTGAGGAGTTAGACAGGTTGATCGAATTCATGTTCGACCCTTTCAGGTTAACGTAATTCAGGTTGGTCTTCGGTAGGCTGGAGTTCACCAGGTTGATTTGTGAAATCTGGTGACGATTGAGGCGCTTGATGTTCCCCACGGTGCGAAAAGAAGCTTCCTGCGATTCCAGCAGTCGAAAGTCATCGATTTCATCCTGGTACATCCGAATACGTTGCCGGATTTCTCCCCGCTGGTTGAGCCAGAAAAGCAGGATGCCTATAACGGCAATATCAAAAATCATTCCGTGGGCCTCCGCTAAAATCTGTGCGCCAAACATGGCCGGGTCTTCCAGGTAATACGGAAAGCTCAGACCTACCACGAGGAAAGTGACCAGTGCAAGAACCAACGAGGCAGTAAGCAGTGGTTTTTCAACCACATAGTTAAATCGTTCAGTGAACCGGTTAGCGAGTCGTTGTGCAGTGTGTGGATACGTCATGAACCAAATGTAGACGCCTCCACCAGGTAGTCATGTGCAATATGACCGCGAACCTTACATAAGTTCAAAAAACGATGAAGAACGGTTACAGCAGGATCATAACTGTAAGAAAGTACATGGTCAGGCCCAGTAAGTCATTGATTGTCGTAATGAAAGGTCCCGAGGCCATAGCTGGATTGAAGCCAAAGCGGTTAAGAATAAGTGGTGTTACCGTCCCAACCAGGGAGGCAAAGACAACCACGCTGAACAAGGCGATAGATACAACGACCGATAACGCCTGATTACCGAACAGGAGCCAGTTACCGCAGAATACGACGACAGAAAGGAAGAATCCATTCAGAAGCGCCACAAACAATACCTTGGAGAGCCTCGGCCAAAGACCCTCCTTGACGTACCGGTTGCTGGCCAGGCTCTGCACGACCAGGGATGAGGACTGTATTCCCACATTGCCCCCGGTTGCCTGGATCAGCGGAACAAAAAATGCAATCGCCGTAATCCGCGTAAGCTCCTGCTCAAAGAGCCCCATGAATCGCGCCGACAACATACCACCAAAGATTCCGATCAGTAACCAGGGCAACCGCGCCCTTGTGTTCTTCCAAACCGTATCATCCTCTTCCACATCCTCTGTAATACCGGTCATTAACTGCCGGTCTTCATCCGCCTGCTCGGTGATCACGTCAACAATATCATCGATCGTAATCCGGCCGACCAACTGCCCTTGCACATTCACCACAGGTACCGACTCCAGGTCATACTTCTTCATGATGTTGGCCACCTCGGTATCCGGCATGTACGTCTCCACAGAAGTAACATCTAGTTCTATCAGGTCAGCCACGAGTTTACTGGCATCGGAAATGACCAAGTCTTGAAGGGCAACCTTGCCCAGCAGTTTATCCTGCTCATCTACTACGAAGACGGTGTAAAATTTTTCGACATGCTCGGCCTGTTTGCGGATCTCTTCTACACATTGTACCACCGACCAATGATTGCGGACCTTGATGAGCTCTTTGGCCATGAGACCGCCGGCCACATTTGCATCGTACCGTAACAGGTCGATAACCTGGGCGTGCGCGACAGGGTCCAAGCCAGCCAGCACCTCCTCACTCATCTTAATGGGCAATTCATTAAGAATATCAGCAATATCATCGGAGTCTAGCAGGTTGATGACATCGCTAATTTCTTTGGGTGTGTAAACTGCAAGAAACGCTTTGCGGGTATCGCTATCCAGATCCTTGACAATGGCTGCACGAACAGCAAGCGATAGGATATCTAACGTGAACTTGGATTCCTCGGCATTGAAATCATACAACAGCGCGGTGATGTCTACCGGGTTCACTTCATTCAAGGTCTCCAGAATAAAGTTACGGTCGTGCTGATCCAACGCCTCCTGGAACCGGTCGCGAAACTCTTTGGTCAATTCAAATTCTTCGAACTCCTTCACCTTGCTCGATACACTGCGTTAGAAAAATAAAATCTTCGACGGAGAGCTGTTCGGGGCGCTTGTCCATCAATTCCATGCCCGCAACAGAACTGGGCAAATTTAGATGTTTAAGCGCGTTGCGCAAGGTCTTGCGTCGCTTTTGAAATGACTGCTTTACAACGGTTCGAAAAAGTACTTCGCTGCAGGGCAATTCTTTCCGCGCGTTGCGCCGTACACGAATAACTGCAGACATGACTTTTGGCGGGGGGTGAAATACGCCTGGGGAAACTTTAAAGAGGTTCTCCAGATCATAAAAGGCCTGAAGCAGCACGCTCAAGATGCCATAGACCTTGCTGCCGTGCTTGGCGCACAAGCGATCAGCCACTTCTTTCTGAAGCATGCAGACCACCTGTTCCACCCGATCACGGTGGTCCAGAACTGCAAAAAAGATCTGGGAAGATATGTTGTAGGGAAAGTTGCCGATGATAACAAACGGTTCCGGAAAGAGCTGCTGCAGATCAAGTTTGAGAAAATCACCTTGAATAATCCGGTGACCCAGGGAAGGGAACACGTTATGCAAATGATCAACCGACTCACGATCAATTTCAATCAGGTAAAGGCGACTCGGATACTTCTCAACCAGCATTTTCGTCAATACACCTGTACCCGGACCAATTTCGAGCACAGGATATGCCCCGGCCGAATCAACCAGAAGTGCATCAACAATTTTTTGAGCAATGTTAATGTCCTTCAGAAAATGCTGACCCAGAAACTTCTTCGGACGAACCATGTGGGGAAACTACATCAAATCCTGTAAACCGGGAATCGGGATGAAAAAAATGTCAGGGACAGTGTAGGTATCGCTCCAGGTTTTGGGCCAGGCATTCTGTTCTATTTTTCAATCTACGCCTTAACGGGTGTTGCTAACAACAATTACCCGTATCATTCCTATCTTGCGAGAGATATACCATGAGCACACCGAATATACACGGCAAACCCCGAATTGGAATTACCCTTGGAGACCTCAACGGAATTGGTCCTGAAGTAGTCATCAAGGCATTGGCTGATACCCGCATTCTGAATTCCATAACGCCTGTTATCTACGGAAACGCCCGCGTTCTTTCGTATTTCCGTAAGCTCATGAACCTGGAAGAATTCAACTACAGCCAGGTGCGAACCAAGGGACAGTTCTTCCCCAAAGCCATTAACGTAGTAAATTGTTGGGAAGAAGAAATCAAGATTACTCCCGGTCAACCTTCCCGAGAAACGGGCCGCGCCGCCCTGATGGGGTTGCGTCAGGTCGTTGAAGAAGTCAAAGAAGGGCTGCTCGACGGATTCGTCACTGCACCCATCGATAAGAATACCGTATATGGAGAAGATTTCCCATACCACGGCCATACCGAATACCTCACCGAGACTTTCGAAGCTACCGAGAGCCTGATGCTCATGGTCGGTGATTCACTCAAAGTTGGGCTGGTCACCGAACACCTGCCGATCAAAGAGATATCCAAACACATCACAGCCGAGCGGGTCGAACTCAAGATCCGGCTGATGGAACTATCCCTGAAGAATGATTTTCAAATCAGCAAGCCCAAGATTGCCGTACTCGGCCTAAACCCCCATGCTGGCGATGAGGGGCTGATCGGCCAAGAGGAAAATGATGTGATCAAGCCCGTGATCATTGATTTGAAAAGTAAGGGCAAGCTAATTTTCGGACCGTTTCCCGCTGACGGATTCTTTGCCTCGGCGCAGCACGAGAAATACGATGGGATCCTCGCGATGTATCACGATCAGGGTTTGATCCCGTTTAAGTACATCGACTTTCAAAATGGCGTCAACTTCACCGCCGGCCTACCCACGGTCCGTACCTCCCCGGATCATGGCACTGCCTACAATATCGCCGGCCGCAACCTGGCAGATGAAGGCTCACTTCGGCAGGCCATTTTCCTCGCGGCAGACATCATTAAGCGGCGCACCCTGCAGTTGAACCCCTAACCAGGCTGCTCGTAAACCTAATTTGTCCGTTCGGCGTTCCCCCATTGCTTCCATGCGATTTCGGGATTACATTTAATTTCTTAGCCTGAAATCCGTGGACATAGTCACCAAAAAGAAGCTCAACATTCTCATCCAGCTGGCTCTGGCCGACCAGGAATTTGCTGCGGCCGAACGCGACCTGATCTACCAGATGGCTCGAGAACGAAATTACCCGATTGAAGATGTCGACAACCTGATTCTGAATCCAGAACCGATTGGCACGTTGGGGGCACTATCAGAAAAGCAGAAGGTAGACTACCTGCTTTCTTCTATTGAGCTGGTCATGGCTGATCATCGGGTGGCGGAAAGTGAGATTGTCTTCAGCGAGCACATCGCCATCAAACTTGGATACTTCAAGAACGTGGTGAATTACCTGATTGCCAATTTCGACCGGCGCTTGGACCCCGACTTGCGCCTCAGCGATTTCAAGCAAGTCTAGAGGCAGTCAAAAAAGGCCTATTTCCCAATTCCTAGGGCTAATCAGGCCATATTCGCCTAATCTGGTGCGCTGCGGGTACTTATCCGAACAATACACACCAAAATCCGGAAATTCCTGATAAATTTGCCCCCTTATTTTGGATGAAATGAGGGCTGCTGACTTCAAGGTGAACATTATAGGGCTTAGCCTGAAACCCCACCGTTTCGAGTTTTCGTTCGGTGACGATTTCTTCAAGCTCTATGGCACTTCCTTGTTGGAAGGCGGTCAATTTGAAGCCGAAATAAGGCTGGAGAAAGGGGAAACGCTCATTGAGGCCAATTTTACCATTACGGGCCAGGCCCACTTGGTCTGCGATAGAACCTTGGAGCCATTTGACCTGCCGATGGACATAAATCGAAGGATTTTGTTCAAATACGGCCAGGAGGAGAAGGAGCTTAGTGAAGAAATTGTCCTGATTACCAGGGAACAGGCGAACCTTGACCTTGGGCAGTACCTGTACGAATTGATTACGGTCAACCTTCCGATGAAACGGCTTCACCCGAGATTCGGCGATGACGAGAGCACAGAAGACGACATACAACTGGTATATTCCTCACCGGTTGATGAATCAAAAAAAGAGGAGGACACTATTGATCCCCGTTGGGAAAAATTGAAAAAGTTAAAATAAACTGTTATGCCAAATCCGAAACGAAAAATCTCCAAGACCCGCCGTGACAAGAGAAGGACGCACTATAAGGCCACTCCCAAAGAGTTTGCCATTGACGCTACAACCGGCGAACACCATTTGCCACACCGTGCTTTCTGGCATGAAGGAAAGCTCTATTACCGGGGTAGCGTAGTAATGGAGAAAGAAGTACTGGCGTAAAGGCTATGTATTTACTCTCCCTGTCTTGTAGCACACGCGGAATCAGAAACGACCCGCATCGATTTACAAAATAGGAAGGAAAGCCCGACTCACTAATTGGTCGGGCCTTTGTTTTTTTTAACCATCTATTAATAGCATGAGCAAGAAAATCAGAGCAGCAATTACTGGCGTAGGTGGGTTTGTCCCGGACTACATCCTGACCAACAAGGAACTGGAGACCATGGTCGAAACCAACGATGAGTGGATTGTCTCCCGCACCGGTGTCAAGGAGCGTCGTATCCTCAAAGGTGAAAACCAGGGTGTGTCGGTGATGGGCGTTGCCGCCGTCAAAGATATGTTGAAGAAGACGGGCATCGATCCAAAAGAAATCGACCTGATTATCTTTGCCACCATTACGGCCGACATGACATTCCCGGCGACAGCGAACATCGTGGCCACCGAAGTGGGTGCAGTAAATGCATTCAGCTATGATTTGAGTGCCGCTTGCTCCGGGTTTATATACGGGATGGCCACCGGTGCCAGTTTCATAGAATCCGGACGGTACAAGAAAGTGGTGATTATCGGCGGAGACAAAATGTCGGCAATCCTCGACTACACGGATCGCACCACCTGCATCATTTTCGGCGACGGAGCAGGGTGCGTGTTACTTGAGCCAACGACCGAAGATGTGGGCATCATGGATTCAGTGCTCAAGAGCGATGGCTCCGGCGAATGCTACCTGCACATGAAAGCCGGCGGAAGCCGAATGCCCGCCTCGCAGGAAACCATCGACAAACGGTTACACTATGTTTATCAAGAAGGTTCTGCGGTATATAAGTTTGCCGTAACCAACATGGCCGAGGTAGCTGCTCAGGTTGCGGAGCGCAACAACCTTACCTCAGATGACATCCAATGGCTTGTTCCGCACCAGGCGAACAAGAGAATCATCGCCGCTACCGCCTCCCGCGTTGGCCTGGCTGAAGAAAAGGTGATGATGAATATTGAACACTACGGAAATACAACCGGCGGCACCATCCCCTTGCTGCTTTGGAATTATGAAAAGAAATTGAAGAAAGGTGACAACCTCATTATCGCTGCCTTCGGCGGCGGATTTACCTGGGGTGCGCTGTATGTCAAGTGGGCATACGATCCGAAATAGTGCAGTGCGCCTTGAAAAAAACCTGCCAATTGTAAATAACTAATTGATTTGTAAATTCAAACTCTCGTATGGCAACGATTTCAGACTTAAGCAAAGGAAACTACATCCGGTACAACGGCGATATCATGCAGGTAGAAGAACTGCAACATCGCACACCCGGAAACCTTCGGGCATTTTATCAGATCAAGATGCGCAACCTGCGCAACGGTAAGCTGGCGGAAAACCGCTTTCGTCCAGGCGACTCAGTCGATCTCCTTAGCGTGGAGACAAAGGAATATCAGTTTTTATACAACGACGGGGATAGCCTCGTATGCATGGATAAGGATACCTTTGATCAGATCTACCTTGACAAAGCCCTTTTGGGCGACTCGGTGAGCTACATAAAAGAAGGCGTGGTACTTCTCATTGCATTTGAAAATGGCACCAACGCGATCACGGCTGAAGCACCACAGCAAGTCGTTGTGAACATAACGTATACCGAACCGGGTGTTCAGGGCGATACGGCCACACGAACGCTCAAGACAGCTACCATTGAAACCGGCGCAGAGATCCGTGTTCCCCTTTTCATCAACACCGGCGACAACGTAAAAATCGATACCCATACAGGAGCGTATATTGAGCGAGTCAAATAGTTATCCGCTATGAGCAAAGCATCATCAAAAGGAAAGACAAAGACCGCCGCAAAGACGGGAGAAACATCATCAAACAATGCTGAAATGAAAACAAGCGAAATCAGGGACCTTATCGACTTCATCTCTCAATCGGGATTGAACGAAGTCAATGTTGAGACCAAGGAACTTAAGCTTCACGTCAAGCGCGAGCCAGACCAGAAAGTGATGAAATCGTCTGGTCCGGCCATGATGGCCATGCCAGCGCAGGTGGCTCAGGCTGTAGCTGCTCCTTCGCCGAAGGTGGAAAAACCTGCAGCTGCCAAGACCGTAGATATCAAATCTCCGATGATCGGAACCTTCTACCGTTCTGCCAACCCGGACTCACCGCCATTTGCATCTGTGGGTGATAAAGTGACGAAAGGTCAGACCGTATGCGTCATCGAAGCGATGAAGCTCTTTAATGAAATCGAATCAGAAGTGTCTGGAACGATCGTGAAAGTGATGATCGAAAACTCTTCTCCGGTTGAGTACGATCAGTTGCTCTTTGTGGTCGAACCCGATTAATTTTTAATGCACAGCATAGCAACCTAGTAAAATCCTGTGACTCAGATAAATCCTTCAAATCCTGGCTAATGTTTAAGAAGATACTAATCGCCAATCGAGGAGAAATTGCGTTGCGCGTCATTCGCACGTGCAAGGAAATGGACATAAAGACCGTGGCCGTCTATAGTACGGCGGATCGCGAAAGCCTCCATGTACGATTCGCAGACGAAGCGGTCTGTATTGGAGCCCCTCCCAGCAAAGAATCATACCTGAATATTCCGCGGATTATTTCTGCCGCTGAAATTACCAACGCAGACGCCATTCACCCGGGATACGGCTTCCTGTCAGAACGCGCTGAGTTCTCCGCCGTCTGCCAGGAATATGGCATCAAGTTCATTGGTCCCACGCCGGCCATGATCAACTTAATGGGCGACAAGGCAACGGCGAAAGATACGATGAAGAAAGCCGGCGTTCCGGTTATTCCAGGTTCTGACGGACTTCTTGCTTCGATTGAGGACGGAATAAAGATTGCCAAAGAGATTAAGTATCCGGTTATCGTAAAAGCGACAGCCGGAGGCGGTGGAAAAGGGATGCGGATCATCAACAATGAGTCTGAATTCAAGAAAGCCTGGGATGATGCACGTCGCGAAGCGGGTGCGTCTTTTGGAAATGACAGCCTCTACCTTGAAAAATTTGTAGAAGAACCCCGTCACATTGAAATCCAACTCGTCGGGGATCAATACGGGAAAGCCTGCCACCTTTCTGAACGTGATTGTTCTATCCAGCGACGTCACCAGAAACTCGTTGAAGAAACACCCTCACCCATTGTCAACCAGGAACTTCGTGAGCGGATGGGTGAAGCCGCCATCAAGGGAGCCAAGGCCATCAGTTACGAAGGTGTGGGGACCATCGAGTTTCTTGTAGACAAGCACGGCGATTTCTATTTTATGGAGATGAACACCCGCATTCAGGTGGAGCATCCCATTACCGAGGAGGTTACAGATTATGATCTGATCAAAGAGCAAATCAAAGTTGCCGCGGGCGTTCCCATTTCTGGCCGAAATTATTTTCCAAACCTGTTTGCGATGGAATGCCGGATAAACGCCGAAGATCCCAAGAATGGGTTCCGTCCTTCTCCCGGGAAAATTCTGAACCTCCACTTGCCTGGCGGTCATGGTGTTCGTGTAGACAGTCATGTTTATGCCGGATATACCATTCCCTCGAATTACGATTCCATGATTGCCAAACTGATTACCACAGGGCAGTCGCGTGATGAAGTGATCACCCGTATGAAGCGCGCACTGAGTGAGTTTGTGATTGAAGGGGTTAAGACTACGATTCCCTTTCACCTTGCCCTGATGGACAACGCTATCTTCCGTTCTGGAAAGTTCACGACTAATTTCCTGGAAACTTCGTTTGATTTTTCGACGATGAAGTAGTAAGGAGTCAGGAGTAAGGAGTCAGGAGTAAGGAGTCAGGAGTAAGAAGGCAGGAGGCAGGAGTCAGGAGTAAGAAGGCAGGAGGCAGGAGAAAGAATACAGGAGACAGGAGGCAGTGCTAATTTCCAATCCTGGTTCTTATTGTGCGGGAGTACGCGTGTAGCAGCTTAGAGACTTCCTCCGCCAATTCACTCATGGAAGCATCTGATGGTAGTCCAGATCTCTGGCTAGCAGCAAGTAGTACCTACATTCCTGCAAGGATGACTGCGCAAAGTTGAAAAATCTCAGTTTATCACGGTCCCCTTTTCTGGAATAACTCTCGGCGATATTTGCTGTCACAGACACGGCAGCCCTCCTAAATTGAGAAGTCAATCCATATACTTCTTCTCTGGGGAAACCTTTGGTCAATGCATATGCCCCAATTGTAAATTGATGCGCCTTCTGCCAGACAATTAGTTCGGTGAAGTTAGATGAAGGCATCATTAGAACACAAAGGTTCTCAACGCGGAACAGAAGAACAACTCAATAAGCGCCGGAAAACCTGACATCTCAGGAGTCAGAATTTAGGAGTCGGGATTTAAGAGTCAGGAAATTATACTGGTTCTCCTTAATCCTCCTGCCTCCTTTTTCTCCAGTATTCTGACTCCTCTACACGTACTGATTCAACATCACCGGCATAACCAGCATGAGGATATCTTCGTTCTTGTCTTTTTCAATTGGCAGAATCACACCCGCTTTATTTGGTGCTGACATGTTCAGGCGGATTTGTTCGGTGTCGAGATTGGTCAGCATCTCAATCATGAAACGTGCATTAAATCCGATTTCAATATCCTCTCCTTCATGCTCGCACGACAGCCGTTCGTTGGCTTCGTTAGAGAAGTCCAGGTCTTCAGCGGATACCTGAAGCTCACTTCCCGTAATTTTCAACCGAACCTGATGAGTAGTCTTATTCGCGTAAATTGAAATCCGCTTCATCGAGCCAAGGAAATCCGTCCGGTTGATTGTCATCTTAATGGTGCTCGCAGCGGGGATAACATTTTCGTAGTCCGGGAAACGCTCATCAATCAGCCGGCAGATCATGCGGATGGATCCGAATTTAAAGAACGCGTTAGCGACATTGAAGTCAATGGTGACATCTGTGTTCTCTGATGGCAATGTCGCCTTCAAGAGGTTGAGGGCCTTCCGGGGGATGATTATCGTGGATCCGCTTTCTGATTTGACGTCTGTCCTCCTGTAGCGGACGAGCCGGTGGCCATCAGTGGCTACGAAGGTGGTATTTTTGTCACCCAGGTTTACATAAACCCCCGTCATGGCCGGGCGCAATTCATCGTTGCTCGTAGCGAAAATAGTATTGTTGATGGCGCGAGCCAGGACATCCGAGGAGATAGATGCCGAAAAATCGTTGGATACAGCCGGCACCTTGGGAAAATCGGTCGCATTTTCACCTGACAGTTTATAGCGGCCATTGTCTGAACTCAATTCGATGCTGTAGGTAGACTCATCAATAGAAAATGTGACAGGCTGATCGGGCAGGTTCTTGAGCGTGTCGAGCAGAATACGGGCTGGCACGGCAATATTGCCTCTTTCTTTCGATTCCACGTTTAATTCGGTTATCATGGAGGTCTGCAGATCCGATGCAGTGACTGTCAGCCGACTCTTGTCAATCTCAAAGAGGAAATTTTCAAGAATGGGAACTACCGGGTTGGCGGTAATTACTCCGTTGATATACGATAGTTGCTTCAGCAGATAGCTGGAGTTGACGATGAACTTCATGTACGTGTGGTTATGGTTGTCGTGCGCTAAGTTAGGAAGAAAATGGATTCATAAACAATTGTCAATTGTGACTGGTTGATGGAAATGACTGGGTTTTTCGCCCTTGCTAGCGGTCTGTTGTGACAAAATACGTCCGCCGCCGTACGATTGAAGAAATGGCATCCCGGTCGACAGTGACAAGTTGGCCGCCAGTCATCCGACCATAGACTTCCGCACTCGCGTCAGCTGGCAAGAAAAGGTCGAGGGTATAGGCTCGGTCGGCTATGTCTTTGATTTCAATGCGTGCGATAGGCCTTTTGCTGATTACACTGAGTGCGGCAGCATCGCCCGGCTCAATGAAACGCGCAGCCAACAGCAGGGATACGGCATCGAGGTAATCAGTTAACTTCGTAGTGTCAGACTTCTCCAGCTCGCGTATCCCAAAATAGCGCTGCCTCATCTCCACGCTGAATCCCTCCTTCGGCTCGTTGGTGTAGGTGGCTGTCAGTGACTTGAAATTTCTCCAGTTGAAATCAAATATTCTTTTGTTGCGCCAGTCACTCGCATTCATCTGCAGGATGCCCGATAC
>JANNAZ010000329.1:0-4067 GCA_031384895.1 Cyclobacteriaceae bacterium
ACCCCATCCATTAGCTATAGCATCGTTGACGTAGCCAATCTCCAGCTGTGTGATCGATGGCCTTGTGATAGGAATCCGCTCCACTGGTTTCGTGATAGACGTCATATTGCGTTAGAATATTTTCAAATCAGGAATAGCAAATACAAATTGTCCTTTCCATTTCCTTATATATAGTAACTGGCGACTGATTTCATCTTTTATGTTCCATGGCAGAATGATCACGTAATCCGGTTTTTCTACCATTAGCATTTCTTCTGATACTACCGGTATATGACTGCCCGGAAGAAACTTCCCCTGCTTGTTGATATTAGCATCTACAACAAAGTCAATGAGATCAGTTTTAATTCCACAATAATTCAGGAGAGTATTGCCCTTGGCGGCGGCACCATACGCTGCAATCTTCTTCCCCTCTATTTTCGACTGGATAAGAAACTGGATGAATGTATTTTTGATTGAATTGATCTTCAATTGAAACCCCTTATAATAGTCAAGTGTATTCATCCCCTTTCCAATCTCTTTGTTGATCAGGTCAGCTACCGCTGTCGAAATAGGATGTGTCAAATCTTTTGTGTGCTTCGCAAACACCCGGAGTGAACCACCATGGGTCGACAGTTCTTCCACATCGAACACAGTAAGATTGTGAAATTCAAAAATCCTCTTTATCGCCAGAAATGAAAGATAAGAAAAGTGTTCGTGGTAGATGGTGTCAAACTGATTGCCGTCTACAAGTTTCAAAAGATGCGGGAACTCGAATGTAATAACTCCGTCCGCATTGAGCATAATAGGAAGTCCCCCGACAAAATCGTTGATGTCCGGTACGTGTGCAAGAACATTATTTCCCAATATCAGGTCTGCCTTTCGATTTAACGATGCAAGTTTTTTAGCCAGCGCGACGCCGAAAAAATCGATGACTGATTCAATACCTTTAGCTTTTGCAGCAGCCGCTGTACCTGCTGTCGGTTCAATTCCAAAACAGGGTATGTTTTTTTCCTTGAAGTATTGAAGAAGGTAACCATCATTCGATGCAATCTCCACGACTTGGCTCGTTGCATCAAAGCCAAACCGTGCTACCATCATATCAACATACCGTTTGCTATGCTCAAGCCAACTACTTGAATAGGAAGAGTAATAGACATAGTCGTCACTGAATATCTCGCTATGATCCTTAAACTCATCCAATTGCACCAAAAATATTCTCTCGCTCACATATACCTTGAGTGGAAAATAGGCTTCTGATTTCCCCAACTGCTCACGGGTAAGAAAAGAGTTTGAGGGGGGGCTGAATCCCAGATCAGCAAACTCATGTGTAAGAGGAAGTCCGTCAAATCGGCAAATCATAAATCAAATATTGTAGGATTAAATACCATCAAACCTCAGGTCAATGGGCGGATACTTCATGTCTTTTTCCGAAACATTCACCACACGTAAAGGCCATTGAATACCAACAGCCGGATCATCATGACGGACCCCTGACTCATTTTGCTTGTTATAGAATGCTGTATGAAAATACAGCAGTGATGAACTGTCCTCAAGGGTCTGAAATCCGTGTGCACAACCCTCCGGTATATACACCATATTAAATGATTCCGGCGAAAGCTCAACAGCATGCCATTTAAGAAAAGTGGAGGATCCCTTCCGGATATCCAGGATCACATCGTAAACCTTTCCCTGCAAACACCTGATCATCTTTATTTCCGCATCCGGGGGGTGCTGATAATGCAAGCCCCGGACAGTTCCTTTTACCTTGTTGACTGAATGATTGATTTGAACAATACTCTTTGAATGCCCGATGGCGCTCAGCTCGCCAGCGCAGAATAGCCTTGAAAATACGCCGCGCTCATCAGCCATTGGAGATAGCCTGATCTGGTATGCTCCGGCTATGGGTGTGGGTTCAAACTCCATAAATCAACGTGTCCAGACTACTCCTTTATTCCGGGCATCATCAATGTACTGTCTCAGATCCTCCCTCGAACCAATGACCCCCTTTCTATAATAGTCCCTATACCATTGTGCCGTTCTGAGCAAGGTGGTTTTTGTATCCCAAACCGGGCTCCACTGTAGCAATTGATTGGCTTTTGTGCAATCCAGACTTAGCAATTTGAATTCATGAACCTGGTGGTTTTCGGACACGTCCTTCCATTCAATCTCTTTCCATGTATTCTTCATTTCAAGAAGAACATCCTGCACGCTCAAATCCTCATGCTGATCAGGACCGAAATTCCATGCTCCTTCCGCAGCCTCATCGCCATCCAGCAGCTTTTGCCCCAGCAAAAGATACCCAGAAAGTGGATCAAGAACATGCTGCCACGGCCTGACGGAATGTGGATTCCGTACCTGCGTGACTTCGTTGACGGCCGCCGCTTTCATAACGTCTGGCACCAGCCTGTCTTCGGCCCAATCTCCACCCCCGACAACATTTCCGGCCCTGGCGGTAGCTGACCGGATTCCGCAGTCTGCCAGGAAAGACTTGCTGTAGGACTGATGGATCAGTTCCACACACGCCTTTGATGTGCTGTAGGGGTCCTGTCCTCCGATGATATCCGTCTCCTTGTAAGCATACAATGATTCAATGTTCCGGTAAACCTTGTCGGTTGTAATGTTTACCACTGCCCTGACTGATCGACACAACCGGGCAGCCTCGAGCATATGCACTGAACCCATCATGTTGGTTAGGAATGTATCAACCGGATCGGCATAGGATTTTCTAACCAGTGGCTGGGCAGCCAGGTGAAATACAATTTCCGGCTCAAAATCTACAAATGAACGCATGAACTGATCCTTGTTCCTTATATCGCCCACCATCAATGAATCATAGGCATCCAACAACATGATGTGGCTGGGTTCCGTCGGTGGCGGCAGGGAGAAACCTTTTACTTCGGCCCCCAGGTGCTTTAGCCAAAGCATCAACCAGGAGCCTTTGAATCCGCTATGGCCGGTCATTAGGACTTTCCGGCCCTGATAAGTATTATTAAACAGCCTGTTATTTACCAGATTTTCCACTTAGCATTTCCCGAGTTCCAAATTTCCTCAAGTTCAACTTTGTCTCTCATTGCGTCCATGCACTTCCAAAAACCATTGTGTTGATAGGCCATCAGTTGATTCATTACCGAAAGGTTCCGGATGGGCGCATCTTCCCACATAACATCATCAGCTTGTTCTGGCAGGTAATCAAAAACCGAAGGACGCAACACAAAAAATCCGCCGTTAATCCAACCATCGTCGCCCTTTACCTTTTCCTTAAAGACCTCCACCGTACTGTCTTCTTTTATCTGCACAACGCCAAACCGGCCGACAGGTTGTATTGCTGTTACGGTGGCAACTTTATTGTGGGATTTATGAAAGGCCAGCAGTTCCCTAAGGTTGATGTCTGCCACCCCGTCTCCATACGACAGCATAAACTCCTCTCCATCCAAATGCTGCCGGACCCGCTTAAGCCGTCCCGCCGTCTTGGTATTCAGCCCGGTGTCTACCAGCGTAACCCTGAAATCCTCAGCATTGGAATTGTGCACATTCATCCTGTTGTTCTTCAGTTCAATGGTGATATCCGAATTGTGCAAATAATAATTAAAGAAGTATTCCTTGATGAGATACCCCCTGTAGCCCAGGCAAATAACAAAGTCATTGTAACCCTGCGCCGAAAATATTTTCATGATATGCCAGAGAATGGGTTTGTCCCCGATCTCGATCATGGGCTTTGGTTTGAGGTGGGATTCTTCAGAAATCCTGGTTCCCATGCCTCCGGCAAAAATTACAACCTTCATAATGTCGATTTAGATTGGGTGGATCGGTTCATTATCCAATTCTTGATCTTCCTCACTTTCTTAACGGACAAGTCCGAGTAGTACATGATCTTGCCTGATGGCCGTTTGCCAACGCCCCTGAATCTTCTGCTTCTTGATTCCTCAACCCAATGAATGAGGCGGCTGCTCAGGTAGCCTTCTTCCAGGCACGCAGGCTGCCTGTTGCCTGGAAAAATTGGTTCATTCAGCATGGCTCGCGCAAGCGTGTGGTCTACTTCAATATTCAAAATCGAATCAATGGCTGCTTCAAACTGTTCATGCCCTTTT
>JANNAZ010000441.1:0-2446 GCA_031384895.1 Cyclobacteriaceae bacterium
ATCAGCATTTCAAGGCTGAACTTGTCCCATTTGCCACGCACGAGATCAGAGACGCGGGATTGTGCAATGCCGAGACGCTTGGCTGCATCAGATTGGGTGAGCTTGTGTTTCACGATGTAGAGGCGAAGATCGCTCATCAAATTCGCCCGCATTTGGAGCACGGTGGCCTCGGCCGAATCGAAGCCAAGGTCGACAAAAACATTGTCACTGAACTTGGTTATTTTCATTTTCATGATTGGTCTCCGATGGGCGAGGTAAAGCTGACCGAGAACCTACCCCCGCTCGCTGAGTCTCTCTAGCCCTCATTACTCATGAGCACTTCTGTTGCAATCGCCGATCCGCTGCTATGACGAGCCTTCGGCCAGCGGGCTCGCCCCTCGGACCCTCACTGTACTGTTGGGGACTGGCGCCCTTCTTTTTGGTGCCTGTCCCCGTCTCAGGAGCGGGACAGGCACCGTCGCAGACGACGGAGCCAGTCCCCTAGCCTCCGCGCGCTGGTCTCGCGACGCGGCTCAGCGATTTCGCGACGAACCGTCATGAATAATGCGGGTTAGCGTCTCGATCGTTTGAGATGTGCCCAAGTTTGCGAATGCGTCATAGCCTTGCTCCGGTCGAGCGTCTGCTCCCGATCTTTCGCCAAGTCGGCAAGCGCTCGGTCCTCTTCTGCCTCCAGCGCATCTTTGACGAGATCTCGCACTTTGAGCGACAGCGAGACGCCATCTCGCTTAGCCCAGCGGCGGAGCCCTTCATAGATCGGCTCTTCCAGGACGACATTGATGCGAAGATTAGTTGTGGGCAAGGTGTTCTCACCTCAAGTTTTGTATGCGAAATGAAGTGCATCCCATGTGATGGACCTCGACAAGGCGGGGTGTGGGATGCGCAGCTGAACGTGTGCTCCCTCTCTCGCGCAACTTAGGTTATGCCCTTGGCGCGGGCAATATCGCCCAACGCCTTGGCGATATATGCGGCATCGCCATCGGCCTCCTCCAGGCACGCTTCCAAATACGCCGCCATTTCCTCCGGAGTGCGAAGGTGCTCGGCGACATCGTAACGAGTGGTCATAGTTTTGCTCATCATGCGCTCCTAGAAATTGCGTGCGATGCGCAAGGCCGTTTTGATGTCTGTAGCCGGCGTGGTTTTATCACCGTCGACCAAAAAGCCACCACCTTGCGCCCACAAAGTGTGCACCACATCGACCCGACATAGTCTTTGGCTTCGCGATCGGAGATGATAGCCGCCAGGCTAGCCCCGCTGCACTCCACCACTTCATCATCTACGAGCAGCCAATGCCATACTCACATACTCTCCTAGAAACTAAGGGTCAGGAAGGTGGCTTGCTCATGGCTGTAGAACTCTTGAATGTTTTGACGGCGTGTTCTCAACAAACGAATGACCTCTTGATTGGAACAGTTGCCAACGGCAAGCCAGACAACCTTCGGCGGCGCGCCGCGTAGAATGCTCAGGCGAAGAAAGTCCTCGTCGCGCGTGACTAACACACAGTCATGCTCCTTTGCCAACCGCCACACCATACCGTCTGGGGCTCCCCCAGCACCAAGCAGGCGAACGTGGAGTGACTCGGGATACAAGTCGACTATCGCTGGGAGAACGGATTCGGAAAGGTTTTCATCCAACAGCAGCCGCACAGGCCCTCAAGCGGCAGGGATCGACAGGGTGCGACGCTCGCGTTCAGCGGCATAGGCAAGACAGGCCAACACATCTTCGTGTGTGAGTTGAGGAAAACTAGACAGGACTTCCGCTTCAGACATGCCACCGGCCAAATATCCCAGCACTTCGCCGACAGTGAGTCGAGTGCCACGGACACAGGCTTTGCCGAAGCGGATCGTCGGATCGATACTGATGCGGTCAAGGGAAGCCATAGCGCTATGATAGCCAAGTCCTGCCCGCGCCGCAAGACGGGATCGCCTTGTCACACACAAGTCCCCAGCATCTCTGCTAAAGGGAGTAGCCAGACTGTCCTTCACTGCGCGCATCGAGGGAGCACATTCTGATCGTGCGCATTCGGCGAGAAGATTGTCTCCCTACTTCCTTTTCCTTCACCGCTGCTGAAACCACAATAGTAGGCTGACGGACGGAAACGGAGGTCGCCATCACCGGAGAGGGCGGGACACAACTTGCCGCAGCTCGCGACCGTTGCTTTTTCTTTTCTCTCCTCCTTGTCGCTGCTGGGGAAATAACGAGGGCGACGGTTATGCTCTCACTGCGCGCGTCCAACGAGGGCCTTCCGAGGCCGCGCGTTGCGCGAGCAACCACTTTTCTCTTTTCTTTTCCACTACCGCTGCTGAACCCACAATAGTAGGCTGACGGGCGGAAACGGAGGTCGCCATCACCGGAGAGGGCGGGACACAACTTGCCGCAGCTCGCGACCGTTGCTCTTCGTGAGCAACGGCGAAGCGCGTACTGTTTGAGTCGCTTTGGACGAGTTTAC
>JANNAZ010000415.1:0-2199 GCA_031384895.1 Cyclobacteriaceae bacterium
TCCGTCTTCACCGTGAATCTCAACCCCTTGAATGTCTATGTTCACCTCCTGGTATTCACCCTGTGAATTAGTAAGTTTCACTTGAAGGACAACTGTCTCATCAGCCTTGCCACATGCCTTTAGAATGCCCATCAAGCATGACATAAGTTTAAATGTCGAACTACTTCTGATTTGTGCATTATCCATACTTTTTTCTTTGATTGACAAGAGAATAAAGTTGGGGCCGTGCGGAGCTTCAAACCTTACATTCTTAGGAGGGAATGTTACGGATTTCACTTGTTCATATGGTGCTTACGGGCATGGATAAGGCTCATGGCTTATTGATCTTTTTATTCTTCTCCGTCTCCTTTTTCTTGATGTAACCCCTCAAAAGAAAACTATGCCCCGCTGCATCCATATTTTGTTTGAAGCCAGCCGCTCCCTGTTTAATGTTGACCAATGCCTTGCCCACATTCTCAGCCAGCACGCTGTCCATCAGCAATTTTCCAATTGTTCCCTTTCCTTCCCGTATGTTATGCATAATCACTGCCAGGTGCCCGGTTATGTTGGCCGCATTGTCTGAGGTGATTTTTAAGGATAGTAGGATGTCGTCAAGGCTCACGGATTGAACGGTTCCAATCGTGTCATTTTCGTCCATCACTTCTTTGCCGGGGGCTCCCTGAATGATCATCACGAGTTTGCTTCCCATGAGCCCATCCGATCCGATGATAGCCACTGCATCTTTCTTGATAAATTTGCGGGTGTCCTCCACAATGAGCATATCCACACAAACCGTAGAATCCGTGACTTGAGTGATATTTTCAACAACACCCACATTAATGCCTGAAAAGCGCACATTGTTTCCCACTTGCAGTCCCCCAATGTCAAAGAACAATCCGCTTACACGAAAGGTGCTGCTGAATAGTTGCTGTCTCTTGCCCACGAAATAGATTATCACAATAAAGAGCGCGATGGTGATGGATACAAATACGCCAAGTTTCAGTCCATTGTTTTTTGCTGCGGCTTTCATGTTCTTGTATTTGAATAATCTAGTTGCTATTCGAAGAATGAGTGCACCCATTCGTCATCCGATTCCGATAATTCCTTAAAGGTTCCCTCTGTTGTTGACGTCCCATCTCTTATTATCATCATGCGATTGGATGTGATGCGTGCACATTCCACATCGTGGGTGATGATGATGGCTGCCGCATTGTACTTCTTTTGCACCTCCACTATCAACTGACAGATTTCTTTTGCAGTGATGGGGTCCAGGCCTGTCGTGGGTTCATCGTAGAGAATGATTTGCGGATTTAAAATAAGCGACCGGGCAAGCCCTACCCGTTTCCTCATACCTCCTGAAAGCTCAGATGGCATTTTATCGATGGCAAGCGTGAGTCCTACATTTTCCAAGGCCTTCATGACAAGAGACTCTATTTCATCTGATTTCAACTTCATATCACGAAGAGGAAAAGCGAGATTTTCCCCTACCGTCATAGAATCATATAGGGCTCCACTTTGAAATAGAAATCCCACTTTCTTCCTCAGTATGTTTAGTTCGTGACTTCTTAATTCTGAGAGCGTTGAGCCTAATAAAACTACACGACCCGCATCCGGTTCGATAAGACCCGCCAGACATTTGATCAATACAGATTTACCACTTCCTGACTTACCGAAGATTACCAGATTTTCACCCTTTTCAATCTTTAAATTAATATCCTTCAACACCTCATTTGTCCCAAATGATTTCTTTAAGTGCTCTATTTCTGCAATTATGTTTTTCATAAATCAGTTAATCATACTGGTAATTTGCACCACCATCATGTCCAGGATAAAGATTAGAAGAGAACCCAATACGACCGCCGTATTGGCGGCTTTCCCAACGCCCTCTGTCCCTGCGCCAGCGGTATAGCCCTTGTAACAACCAATGAGCCCCACAGCAAACCCAAAGAAGTAGGTCTTGATAATGGCAGGAAAAATATCCATGAAGGATAGCTTCGCGAGGACTTGTATGAAGAACAGCTGAAGACTGACATCACCCTTTAAGTTCACCCCGATATAAGCACCATAAAGTGAACACGCATTGGCCAGAATCACAAGCAAAGGAAGCATCATGGTAGTGGCCATGATTCGTGTAACTACCAGGTACTTGAACGGATTGTTCCCAGCTACCTCCATGGCGTCAATCTGCTCTGTTACTTTCATGGAAGCCATTTCAGCGCC
>JANNAZ010000010.1:0-8417 GCA_031384895.1 Cyclobacteriaceae bacterium
TAATCGCCAACCCAACCACCATAAAGAAGCCTATGAATGTGCTTGTTGCAATCGCGTAGGTGTTTGCCCCAAGAATGCTACGGAAGGATAGGTTGTATGGTCTGCAAAACTTAACGGCAAACCAGGATGACACGGGTAATACAAGAATGACAAAGGGAACATAGTATTTCGAAAATAAGTCCCCGGCTAACCGGGAAACCAATCGAATCATCTTTTCAGTTGACGCAGCAGTCTTCAACTTCTTTTCGAGGGAAAATTGATAGACATGATCCATCAAAAAATTGGTGTACGTATTCATCAAATCATACCAGACGGTATACCAGTCGATGATGAACGAATTGACAAAAAGCCAAATGCCCAGAACGGAGAAAAGAAGTCGGAATGGACTTACATAGCCACCTCGGTGGTTGAGATAGGCTTCCAGCACCACATCCGGCTTTTTCCTTAGGTCAATGAGCGTGCGCCCAAATCCAGATTCATATCCTGTCACTTCCTTCAGGAAATCAAGGATGACCTCCTTCTTGTTTTCTTCTTTAGTTTCCTTGAGCGGCTCCTCCATGCTTTTTTGTTTAGCGTGTTCTCAAGTTAACCTACTCCAGCAATGTTTGACCATGGGAACCACAACCACTGAATGAAAATGAACTATTTTTTGGATTACCGAGGTCAAAAACTATCTTTGCAGCCTTGTTTTCAGGGTGTTGCTTTTGAATACGCTGGAAAGAAGAGGAAGGACTGGTAGTTCAGCTGGTTAGAATGCCTGCCTGTCACGCAGGAGGTCGCGGGTTCGAGTCCCGTCCGGTCCGCAATAATCAATCAAAAAACCCTCATATGAGGGTTTTTTGCTTTTTGGTCAAGATTAAGGCTTTGCTTCCTGATATTTTATCAACTCAAGAAATTGCTAAATTGATAGACTGAAAACCCAAAGAAGTTGCGAAAACTCTGTCTTATCACCGTAGTATCGACACTCTACTTAATGATGTTGGGGATGGAATCCGGCTGCACCAAAAAAGATGATGTGGCCCCTGCAGCGGTAGCAACTGGATTAGTCGGCGGAACTTGGGACCTGACTTCAATCGTTCAATCGGCTTGTTCTGATCCGGCAATGAATAAATCAACACCTTGCGTTGGCTGCAAGACCCTTACTTTCAAATCTGACGGTACATATTTTGAAACCACCGGGTCCGGTGGTGGATTCCCGGGTACTTTTACAATTAATGGAGGTAACCTGACTTTTGATGACGTCAGCAACGGTCCCACGGAAACCTACCCCTTCACAGTAACAGCAACCACGTTAACTTTGGTAACTTTCATTTCCGATTGTACAAATGAGGAAGTCTTTACCCGGAAATAGCCACCCGTTAATCCGTTCAAAAGAAGTCGTACCTTCATCACAAATCACGCGTGAACAAAGTTTCGTCAATTCTTATCACCCTGCTGATCAGCGCACTCCCCGGGCTTAGTCAGGTGAAAAGCAAAGCAGAGGAACTGTTTGAAAAAGGCGAGAAAGCCCTCGCTAACAAAGAATACTTTAAGGCACAAGCTCACTATACGGAATGCCTTCGCCTGGAGCCCCGCTTTGCGGAAGCCTATCGCTCCCGGGGCATTACCAGAGAATACCTGGGCGAATCGGCCAAGGCGCTGACGGATTTTAATATATATGTTGACCTGCGGCCAACGGATGCCGAGGGTGTATTCAACCGGGCCGTCCTTCGTTTCGATGCCAAACAGTATCTTCTCGCCAGACAGGATTTCCTGAATTTCCTGAAGATGCCTCCTGGCACAGAGACCAATACGGTGTACTACAGTCAGGAAAAATTCGGCAACGGGGCTACAAAAATTTCTACGGCCCAGTCTGGTGGCAAGGACCATATCTACAATTATTTGGGCCAGATTGAAACGCAACTCAAGCGCTACCCTCTTGCTATCCAGTTGCTTGACTCGGCCATTTTGCTCGCACCCACCAACGCTGCCTACCATGTAAACCGCGGAATCGCAAAGCTCGAGCGAGGCGATAAGGCAGGCGCGACAGTCGACTATGAACAAGCACTTAAATTAGATCCAGATAACAGTCTGGCGCTGCATAACTTAGCTATAGTTAAGTCAATTTCAGGTGATCCACATGGCGCAGAAAAATTGCTGAGCGAATCCATCGCAAAAAACGAAAAGCTCCCCTACCCGAGGGCAGAGCGGGGCTATCAACGACTTCAAAGCAACGACCTCAAGGGCGCCCTCGAAGACTTTGATGAAGTGGTTCGTCTGGAACCGAAGGAAGAAGACAACTACATCAATCGCGGACTGGTCAAGGAGAAGATGAAAAACCTGCAAGGTGCCCTCGCAGATTTCTCCCAGGCAATCAAGCTTAACGAAAAGAACCCAAAGGCCTGGGTGTGTCGCGGTAATGTTGTTTCCAAAATGGGTAACTGGAAGGAAGCCGTTGAGGATTATACCGTAGCTATTTCCCTCGATGCCAAATACGGCCACGCGTTCTACAACCGCGCTATCTGCCAGCAGAATGTGGGCAATTCGTTTGAAGCCTGTATTGATCTGAAATCCGCTTCTCGCCTTGGAATAAAGGATGCGGATAAGCTGATACCGAAGATTTGTAAGTAGTAATCAGTAATCAGTGGTCGGTAATCAGTGTCTGCGATCGATAGTCAGTTAACCATTTTGGCTTCTTAGCTGGCTAGTGCTAAGGGTAAAATCTGATTGCTACATACCGCTAGCTCCCAAGTCTGGCCGCAGCCTCACAAACACAGGTTCCCGATACATCTTGTCACGGGTTATCTGGGTATAACTGATCTCAGCCACGACCGATGGCTCTACCCAAACGGTCACTTTCTCATCGACCACCCGCCCTCCGGCCATTTTGGGTTGCTTAGTCTTTTTTAGCTTCTTGATCTGGTCAATCAACTGCTTAGCGGCCTGGTCATCAAATCCTGTCCCTACCTTCCCCCGATACTGAAGTACGCCATCCACTTCCTCCGCGATTTGTAATGCACCAAAGGTTGTTTCGCGATTGCCCTTCCCTGCCGTGTAACCGATGATATGGCAATCGACTGTGTTACGCACTTTCACCTTCGTCCATAAATCACTGCGTCTGCCAGGAAGGTATTTCCCGTCCTTTCGCTTGGCCATGATTCCTTCCAGTGCATGTTCTCTCGCTGCCTCAAACAGAGAAGCTCCATCCTCAACCACTTCGCTCACGCGGTACGGTGTGTCGGGACGAAGGGCGTCCTCCAACCACTCTTTTCTCTTAACCAACGGTTCGTTGACCAAGGGCCGTCCATCCAGGTACAGGCAGTCAAAAATATAACAGTAAACCGGGCTGGCCTTACTCATCTTCTGCACGTTCGTCTCCCCGGTACTCATCAGGCGGTGGATAACTTTTTTGAAATCCGGTTTTCCGGTTTTGTCCAAACAAACTATCTCTGCATCAAATAGCCCGTTCGTCGCACGAAAGGCTTTGTCGGCTGTTTGTAGTTCAGGAAACTGGGCGGTAATATCATTCTGATTACGGCTGCGAATGCGAACTTGGCCGTCTTCCAGCGAAATTAACGCACGGATACCGTCCCACTTGACTTCATAAAGGTACTCCTCTCCGAGCGGCACTTTTTCAGCCGCTACGGAAAGCATGGGTTCAATCACATCGCTCAAGTAATTGACCTGTGGCTGGTCTACACGTTCAAAAAGCCATTCCTTCTCCTTGATCTTGTAGATGCGGTATTCGCCATTCACTTCTTTACTGTTCAGCCGGAAATAGAAGCCATCCTTCTTGTCTTTGGTGATCTGATATTTTCCAAGCGCGTAAATCCACATGTCCCCGCCTCCGTATTGTCCTTTCGGAATGGTGCCATTAAACGTCAGGTACTTCATCGGGTGATCCTCTGTCTGCACGGCGAGCCGTTTGACTCCTGGATGCGGCGGCAGTCCTTTTGGAACTGCCCACGACTTGAGTACGCCTTCTTGTTCCAACCGTAAATCGTAATGCAGATTCGTTGCATGATGACGATGAACGACAAAATTGCTGCCCGTCCCTTCGATCACGCGCGCTTCGGGTTCCGAGGTCTTCTTAAAATCCCGCTTCTGTTCATACGACTCCAACTGGGCTGGTGTCTTTCTTTTTTGGTTGGGCGGAAGCTCCTTGGCGACGACCTTCCTCCGTTGCGTATGCAGTTCTACCGCATAGGCATCCATTCCCTCCCAGGCATCGCCATCACGTAGTACCTTATCCAACGCGGTGCGGATGTTGAACTCCATCGGAGTTGTCACAGATTCCAACTCACGCCAGGTGAGCGGCATGGACACTGGAGCACCTATCCTTCCCCTCAGGCTATAGGGCGAAACGATGCTCTGCCCTGATCGAATCCGGTAAATATCAATGAGAACCCTACCCTTGCGCGCTTCTTTCTTTATGTGCAATGTGGTGGTAGCATTACGGTCCACAAAAGGTTGGGCAATCAATTGTGCTGCCTCAAAGACAGCGTGAAAATCATGACGAGGCTCCAACGGGCAGCAGATATGTACGCCTTTTCCTCCCGTCGTTTTTGCAAATGCGGTGTAGCCAAATCCCTCGATGTAGGCCTTCAACTCCAGGGCCAACGGTACAACTTTTCTGAAGTCGTACCCCTCGGGCGGATCAAGGTCAAACACCATGTAATCCGGAAAGTCGAACTTGGGTTTGCGACTGTGAAGTTGATGAAGCTCCAACGAGGCGAGATTGGCGAGCCAAACCAAGGAAGCGGGCTCCGTCGCGATGATGTAATCTTTCTTTTCTTCCTTTCCAAGAGAAGCAAACTCAATCCAGTCTGGGGCCCAGGCGGGCCGGCTCTTTTGGTAAAACATCTCACCGTGGATGCCATCGGGGAAGCGAATCAGCGTAAGTGCCCTGCCTTTCACGTGATTCAATAAGGTCGGAGCAATCTTGAGATAGTATTCGATCACTTCAGCTTTCAGAATATTGTCCTCGGGAAAAAGTACCTTTTCCAGGTTGGACAACTCAATCTTGCGTTTACCGATCGTTACCCATTGCTGCTTCTTGGCCATGGTTAGTCGACCACTTCGGGTGTCTTATTCGACAGGAAGATCATTCCAATGACGAAACAGATGGATGCGGTGATTATCGGATACCATAATCCCACCAGCACATCGCCGCTGCCCGACATCCAGGTTGCAATCAAGGGTGTCAGGCCGCCAAATACCCCGTTGCCGATGTGATAGGGCAATGACATCGATGTGTAGCGGATCCGGGTGGGGAATAACTCAACCAGAAAGGCAGCAATTGGTCCATATACCATGGTAACAAAAACCACCTGGACGAAAACCAGCATGATCATCATCCAGAAACCGGAGTCCGCTAACTTTACTTCTCGTTTGGTGGGACTCACGGCTCCATCAGGCTGTTCGCTCGAAGTCTCTATCACTTGTGTGCCATCTGTGAAAGGCTGAACAGAAAAGATGTTCACGACACCGGTTTCGGGCGAGGTCTCCCTTCTAATGTTTTTGCCGTCGATCACCGCTGTCTTCCGGGTCACATCGCTGAGGTCGTACATTGCCTGATAGACAGGGCGATAAGCCAGCACGGCGAGCAGCATTCCTGCCATCATGATATATTTTCTTCCGATACGGTCCGAGAGCCAACCAAAAAGAACGAACAAGGGTGTGCCTATAACAAGGGCGATAGCAATCACTGAATAGGACTGCACAAACTCCAGGCTGCATGTCTTCTGGATGAACGTCAGCGCATAAAACTGACCGGTGTACCACACCACTCCCTGGCCCGCAGTTGCGCCGAAGAGCGCAAGCAGAACAATCTTCAGGTTTTTCTTTTTCCCGAAGCTCTCCTTTATCGGATTCTTGGATATCGATCCTTCGCGTTTGATTTTCGTGTACAAGGGAGACTCCTGCATACGAAGTCGGATGTATACAGAGACAGCAACAAGCACAGCGGAAAGCAAAAATGGAATTCTCCAACCCCAGGCAGAAAACTCCGCCACGCCAATCGATTGCCGCACAAGCAGGATAACTCCCAATGAGACAAAGAGGCCAAGCGTCGCTGTAGTTTGAATAAAGCTCGTGTAAAACCCGCGTTTTCCAATAGGTGCATGTTCGGCTACATAGGTTGCTGCTCCTCCATATTCGCCCCCAAGCGCCAATCCCTGCACTACACGAAGTAGCAAGACCAAAATTGGCGCAGCGATACCTATTGTTTCATACCCTGGCACCAATCCAATGCCAAACGTGGAGCAACCCATCAAAATCAAGGTGACCAGGAATGTATACTTGCGCCCCACCATATCACCCAATCGCCCGAAGACTATGGCGCCGAAAGGCCGAACAATAAATCCCACCGCAAACGTGGCGAGTACAGAAAGCAGTCCAAGCGTAGGGTTGGTCTTGGGAAAGAACTGCTCAGAGAGAATGGTGGCTAAACTCCCGAAAATGTAGAAGTCGTACCATTCGATGAGCGTCCCGACAGAAGAAGCGGTGATAACAAACCAAAGGTTTCGTTTGTCAAGCTCTTGATGCACGTTCGTCATAGCATGTGCTAAAATTGAATGGTGTCCCTACACGATTTAGATATATTGATGTGGATGGCCATCAATAATTTAATGGTGCTCTTCATGACCACCCTCCCAGGCTTCCATGATATGATGATACTCTTCATGCAAAGCAGTGAGTGAGGTTGCCAGTTCATCATCGGCAGCTCCGGCTTTGACCTTGTCCGCAAAACTCCGGGAGCTAGCTTTGATGCTTTCAATCCGGGCCTTCATCTCATCGTTGTTGACGCGCTCAGGTAAGGCGGTTGCTGCCCACTTGTCCGCTTCCGCAGCCAGCGACTCCGCATTGGCCCTGGCGGGTGTCAGGTTAGCCGAATCTTTCAGCGGATGGTAGGATTCGGCCATGATCATGTGATAGGAATCCATGGCAGCCCACGTAGTTATTTCAGCGGATTCCTTTTTTCCGGAGCAAGCCGCTGTGAGTATGGTTAAGGCTAGCAATAACATCATAAGGCGATTAGGCAACAAACTTTTCATAGGTTTGGATTTGGGTTATAAAGCAGTATTTCGTCTTCGATATTTCCTTCGAGCCTCCAGGGCATGGACCAATTTTTTCAGCAAGTCAAAATAAAGGGTTACAAAAAGCAGCAGCGTCATGACCCAAATGACGGAAATGTTGAAATACAAGGTGTCATAGTACCTGCCCATGAAATGCTTGGTTGGGACGAAAAAATTCGAACGGAAATCAAACAGATGGGCTGGCCGATGATCTTCAAAATAGATAAGCAAAATCTTCTGTATGAGTTGCCCATTCCATTCCACAATCCGGTTCGTTTCATTTGAACTCTCAACCCAAACCCGTACCGCCTCATTTGTATATCTCCCCTTCATCGTCTCAAAAGCGGCTTTCTTCTCCTTAGTGTCCGTGAGTTGCGCGGTAATCAAACCCCTGTCGGCGATGGCCTTTTCGAGGCGCGTTGCATACACATTTCGGAGTAGCTTAATAAATTCTCGTGTATCCACCAAGGCCAATGAATCCACTTTGCCAATTTCCAGTTTCGCAGTCATCGCAGTCATCGCAGGGCTCATCGAAAACTTAACCATTTCAAAGCCTATTTCTTCCTTCAACAGGCGAAGCGCGTCCTTAACTCCTTGGTGGTTCTGATCCCGCCAGTGACTCCGCTCAGTCCACAAATAGGAAACTTTAGTCTCTAGCTCTGTTAGCATGTATTTTCGCTTGTAAAAAGAAGTTCGCTCCCGTTGATCCACCTCAAAATACATTTTCTCATATGGGTTATCCTTGAACTGAGTCACCATGAACGCTTCATATGCCCAGCGCGACGCCATGGCTTCTCCCATCATCGGGATAAAGTTTGGTTTACCCACATTTGGATTAAACTTGTCAAAAGGAATTACTACACCGCTCATAAGTAATTGAGGAATGACCAGTACGGGTATCAGGATATAAATTGCCACCGCGGAATCAAATGCGGAAGAAATGTTCAAACCCAGCACGTTGGCGAAACACGCGCAGGAAAACAAGATCAGCCAATATCTGCCCTCAGAAAGCGGGATTTCAAGAATCAGGTTGCCAATGAAGATAAATGACAAGGTCTGGATAGCTGAGAGTCCAAACAAAATAATAATCTTGGACGCAAGGTAGCTGCTGTTGCTCAGATGCAGAAATGCCTCCCGCTTCCGGATTTTTCTGTCTCTGAATATTTCTTCCGCACTTACAATCAAGCCGACGAAAAGAGCAACGACTACGCTCATGAAGAAGTACACCGGGATGTTGCTATTTTTTGAGAACGTATAGGTCGATTGTTCGCTGAAACCATAATATTTCACAAAGTATGCCATGAAAAGTGCCAGCAGCGGAGAAAGCGAAAGGTTCACCACAAGCAATACCTCGTGGTGAAC
>JANNAZ010000040.1:0-2625 GCA_031384895.1 Cyclobacteriaceae bacterium
GCTCTATCCAATTGAGCTACCGGACCATACTGCGCCTACCTACGCCAATTGCCATCGCTATGGCTTCGTATGGCAGGCCAGGCACTAATTCATTCCAAAATCCGCCTTTTCAAGACAGATTTGCCAGAACCTGTTTTGAAATATTTTTCGAGCTCAATCGCTTTTTCTTTGCTTCTCACAGCGATGTAAGCCTCAATGGTATACGGAGCACAATGCTTCGTTGATTGATTCAATCCATTGTTGTGCTCTTCGAGCCTTCTTTCCAGATCATCAGTAAAACCGATATAGCTGAACGGATGACTTATACTCTTCAAAAAATAGACAAACCACATAAATGCTCGGCAAGGTCACGCCCGTTCATTGTCAGAAAAACGGCACTGGCTTGCTTAACGAAGCTATGGCGCCGGTTTAGCGGGCGGCAAAGCGCAGTTAAGCGGAGAAGGGGGGATTCGAACCCCCGGTACAGTTTGACCCGTACGACAGTTTAGCAAACTGTTGGTTTCAGCCACTCACCCACTTCTCCTGAAAGAGGGGCAAATATAACTGAAGCCCAATATATTTCTAGGATCATGCCAGTTAAGCAGAAAATTAAACGCTCTTTGATTAGGTCTCGATCCTCTCTAATTTTGTCCGTTTAAATCAAATCTACAGCAGCTAGTTCATGGCTTGGTTCCGTTCATTCTCCTGGGTTGAAATTGCGCTGGCATCTGCCTTTGTGCTGTTTTATGGAATGTACATCTTCCGCATGGTGCGCATCAGTCGTACGTTGAATTCTCCCTTTTCAGCCGTATTCTTTAAACTCTTCCTCCGCACCGCCTTCTTCGCACTGCTGATCATTGCCTACCTGGGCCCCTCCTTCGGTGAGGCTAAACGTGAGGTTCAATCCGTTGGAAAGGACATCATGATCTGCGTTGACCTCTCCAAGTCGATGGATGCGTTTGATATCCAGCCCAGCCGCCTGGAGAAAATCAAGTTCGAGCTCAAAAAAGTTGTCGAAGCGTTTAATAGCGACCGCCTCGGCGTAATTATCTTCTCATCAGAATCCTTCATGCAGTGCCCCCTCACATACGATCAGAATGCGCTGAACCTGTTCATCGAGACTATGAACACCAGCTTGGTCCCTTCTTCCGGTACGGACTTTGGCCCACCGCTTCGAATGGCCCAACAGAAGATGGAAGATCAGGCCAGCAGTGGCAGCAACGAACACAAATCCAAAGTGGTTATATTAATAAGCGACGGGGAGGACTTCGGTGACGAAACCGAGGAAATCGCCAAAGAGATTGCAGACAAAGACATAAAGCTTTTTACCCTGGGCATCGGAACGGAACGCGGGAGCCAGCTCTATTCCGGCCGCACCCTCAAAATGACAAAAGATGGAACACCGGTGATATCCAAACTCAACTCCACCTCGTTAAAGAAGCTGGCCAGCTTGACCGGCGGTCAATATTTTGAAATCAACGAATCCGGCAACGACGTGTCACGACTGATCAGCACCATCAGCAAAATCGAAGGAGAAATCAGGGATACCCGCCTCGTGGATGTGTCGGCCAATCGCTACTTTTACTTTCTGCTCGCCGCATTGGCCCTCCTGGTTCTCGATATCTTGCTCAGCGTACGAACAGTTACTATATGAAATACCTGTTTCTGATTTTGCTGACCTTCCTTATTGACCCTTCCAAAATCGGGAAGGTGAACGCTGCCAAGGAAAAGGCAAAAGAGTCGTACCAGCGTGGGGACTACAAAGCAGCTGCCGAACAATATCGTACGCTCACCGACTCACTTGGCGTGAATGAGGAGGAGGTATCCATGAACCTCGCCCACTCCTATTTCCACCTGAACGACACAATTCAGGCGATGAATGCCTACCGGGCAATGTCCAACAGTGCCAACCCGGAATTCAAGTCCATGAGCTTCCATCAACTGGGTGTGCTCTCCCATCGCCAGGGTAAACTGGAAGAAGCCCTCGCATTTTTCAAAAGTGCGCTGAAGGCCGACCCGTATAACGAAGAGGCACGGTACAACTATGAAATGGTAAAGAAAAAACTCGAGGAACAGAAAAAGCAGGAAGATCAGCAGAAGAAAGACGATCAGGAACAGGATAAGAAAGACCAGAAGGACAACAAAGACCAGAAAGACAACAAAGATCAAAAGAAAACTGACCAGCAGAAGAAGGATCAGGAAAAGAAAGATCAGGAAAAAAAGGACCAGGAGAAAAAAGATCAGGAAAAAAAGGATCAGCAGAGCAAGGAGAAAAAAGATCAGCAACAGAATGAAGATGAAAAAAAGAAAGAAAACGAAAAGAAAGACACTCCTCCTAATGTTTCAGATAAGTTAAAGGAGATGAAGATCAGTGAGGAAAAAGCAAAAATGGTTCTGGAGGCTATGAAAAACCAGGAGGTCCAGTATTTACAACAGAATAAGCGGAAGGCGACAAAGCCGAAGAGTAAAGGGAAGCCGGATTGGTAAGGGAGGGGGACAGGAGGCAGGGGACAGGAGGCAGGAGATGGAATACAGGAGAAAGAGAGGGTAAGAATTATGAATTATGAGTTCTGAATTATGAATTATGAGTAGAGGTTAGCTGAATCACTTTATTGCCGAATAAGGGCAACTCATAATTCATAACTC
>JANNAZ010000044.1:0-4844 GCA_031384895.1 Cyclobacteriaceae bacterium
GGTAGCCGAGGCTTTGCAGAAAGCTCAAGCAGAATTCATCAAGCTTGGATATGGAATCAAAGTGTTTGATGCCTACCGACCGTACAAGGCAACAGTGAAATTTTACGAAGAGTATCATGACACCACCTACGTCGCTTCACCCTACCGCGGTTCCCGCCACAATCGTGGCTGTGCGCTCGATATGACGATCATTGATTTGAAAACAGGCAAAGATGTCCCGATGCCTACACCGTGGGATTCATTTGACACGGCCGCCTGGCCCACGGCAACCGTTAGTGACCCGCTGATCCGAAAGAACCGAGACTTGCTTATAAGCGTCATGGAGCGCAATGGCTTTACCGTGTATGAGCACGAATGGTGGCACTTCGATTTCAACGGATGGAAAGCATACGAAGTGATGGATATTGATTTTGAGGAACTTGAGAAGAAGTAATGTATTTGTAAACGGATAATCATGACAATCGAGCAATCTCAACAGGAAGTGGACCGTTGGATCAAGACACACGGCGTAAGGTATTTCAATGAGCTCACCAACATGGCCATCCTCACAGAAGAAGTGGGAGAGTTGGCCCGCATCATGGCCCGCCGATACGGCGAGCAGTCGGAAAAGGAATCGGACAAAAACAAAGACCTCGGCGACGAAATGGCTGATGTGCTGTGGGTGCTCCTCTGTCTAGCCAACCAGACTGGTGTGAACCTCACTGATGCATTCAAGAAGAACATGATGAAGAAAACAGAACGTGACAAGGACAGGCATCACGCAAATCCCAAATTGAAATAAACGGAATGAGGCTTGTTCTCCCTGTAATTGTCTTATCCCAATTCCTGTGCACAACACTTTGGTTTGTTGGCAATGCCGTCATGCCGGAAATCATCGCGGCCTTTGGACTGGATCCCTTGTTCTTTGCCTATCAGACCAGCGCCGTGCAGTTTGGATTTATTTCCGGAACACTGTTGTTTGCTCTATTAACAGTTGCCGACAGGTTCTCCCCATCAAAAGTTTTCTTCTTCAGTGCAATGGCGGCGGCACTGGTAAATCTTGGGGTCTTGAATTCTGCGAATGGCGCGCTGAGTTTGCTGATGCTGCGATTTTTCACTGGATTCTTTCTGGCCGGCATCTATCCGGTAGGAATGAAGATCGCCTCCGACTATTTCGACAAGGGACTTGGGAAGTCATTGGGCCTCCTGGTTGGCGCCCTCGTGCTGGGTACGGCATTTCCTCATTTGTTGCGCGGTAGTTTATCAGGGGTTCCATGGCGGGTTATTGTTATCTCCTGTTCCTCATTTGCTGTTCTTGGCGGGGTACTGATCATGAGCTTGGTTCCGGATGGTCCACATCGCAAGACGACTGGAAAGATTGAATTGTCTGCTGCTTTTAACGTGTTTGACAATGGAAATTTTCGCAGTGCTGCATTTGGGTACTTCGGCCACATGTGGGAGTTATATACGTTCTGGGCATTCGTGCCCCTGATGTTGATGACCTATCTAAAATTACATCCCGGAATCGAATGGAATGTCCCCTTCCTGAGCTTTACAATTATTGGGATAGGAGGCCTGGCCTGCGTTCTTTCCGGATACCTGTCAGCGGGGGTTGGCCTGAGAACAAGCGCTGCAATCGCTCTCGTCTCCTCCGGAGCCTGTTGTCTCCTTTCCCCATTCGCGTTTACTCTGGAAACATCGTGGCTCTTTGTTGGCTTCCTCCTTTTTTGGGGCATGGCAGTCATTGCTGACTCGCCACTGTTTTCAACTTTGGTCGCGCAGAACGCGAACCCTCAACACCGGGGGACAGCGCTGACGATGGTGAACTGTATTGGATTCTCGATTACAATTGTGAGCATCCAGGTAATTACTTCTATATCATCCATGATGGATGCACAGTATCTTTATGTATGGCTAGCCGTTGGGCCTGTGCTTGGGCTTTTCGCCTTGGCACAGGGAAGGTCATCAACTAAACAATCAGAAACCGCTACACTATAATCCTTAACATGATGAGAACGCTTACGATCATTCTTGCCCTGTCGCTCCTGACGTTAAGTTGCAGTCAGCATCCCTCGGCTGAACAAGTCATCCATGGAAAAATCTGGACAGGCAATCCAAGTCAACCTTACGCTGAGGCGATGGCCGTTTCCGGCGATTCGATTGTGGCCGTTGGACCCATTGCCGAAATTGATGCATGGATCGGTGAGAAAACTGAAACAATTGATGCGCCACAGGGACAACTGATCACACCGGGCTTTATTGACACGCATACTCATTTTGTAGGAGCTGGCTTCAATCTATCTTCTGTTCTACTACGGGATGCAAAGACACCGGAAGAGTTTACAAAACGAATCGCGGACTTCGCGAAGACCGTTCCTCCGGGCACCTGGATCCTGGGTGGTGATTGGGATAATCAAAACTGGGGCGGTCAACTGCCGGAACGCGGATGGATCGACGCCGTTACACCTAATAACCCGGTTTGGGTCGACCGCCTTGACGGCCATATGTCGCTCGCCAACTCGGCTGCGCTTAAAGCAGCAGGAATTGACGACAAGGCGAAGGACGTCCCTGGGGGTGCCATCGTTCGCAGCAAGGGAAAGATTACAGGGATTTTCAAGGACAATGCGAAGGGACTAATTAGCCGAGCCATTCCTCCTCCATCCAAAGAACAAGAGGACAAAGCAATTGACGCCGCCATGAACTACGTAGCTTCTAAAGGGGTAACGTCGGCCCATAGCATGAGTGAATTCGTTCCAGCCCTGGAGCGGGCCCACAAGCAAAACAGAATGATCATCCGCATATATGCCGGCACCGAAATTGGAAACTGGCGTGCGTTGGATGAGAAAATAAAAAAAGAGGGCCGCGGTGATGCGTGGCTTGGTTTTGGAAATGTGAAGCAGTTCGTCGACGGTTCACTGGGATCGCACACCGCTGTTTTCTTCAAACCTTTTGCCGATGCGCCCAAAGACTCCGGATTCTTTCTCACACCGCCCGATCAATTGTACCGGGAAATCAAATCCGCCGACAGCGCAGGGCTGCACCTGATGGTTCATGCGATCGGCGACAAGGGTATTCGCACATTGCTCGATATCTATGAGCGCGTCCAAAAGGAAAATGGCCCCCGCGATCGCCGTTTTCGTATCGAACATCTTCAACACATTGATCCCGCGGATATTCCACGCCTCAAGGCGCTCGGTGTTATAGCCAGCATGCAGCCCTATCATGCCATTGACGACGGACGATTTGCAGAAAAATACATTGGCTATGAACGTTGTAAGACCACGTATGCGTTCAAATCGCTGATGGATGCCGGGGCCATAGTAGCTTTCGGTAGCGATTGGCCAGTTGCCCCGGCTACACCGCTAGAGGGAATATATGGGGCCGTTACGCGCCGCACCCTTGACAATAAAAACCCTGACGGGTGGGTGCCAGAGCAGAAGATTACGGTAGAGGAGGCGCTGAGGGCCTACACGGTCAATGGCGCTTACGCATCATTTGAAGAATCAATTAAGGGTTCACTTGAAGCCGGGATGAAAGCCGATTTCGTGATTCTTGAAAAAGACATCACTGTCATTGACCCTGTCGAGATCAGGGATGTAAAAGTATTGCGGACTGTTGTTGGTGGGAAGACCGTGTATAAGCCGAATTAAAATAGCTCTTCGCTTTTAGCTGTTGGCCTTTGGCTTTGCGGGACTAATTTGTACCATTTATTCGCCGTCAACTTTACTGCGAGCTGCCAAGAGCGAATAGCCAAGAGCCAACCCTTACGTCAGCGTAAGCACGCCATTTTTCAGCTTCGGCAGCACCTCATATAGATCGGGTGTCAAACAGAATTCGATGTCTTTGTGGATGTCAAGCCGGTTGAGTCGTTTTACGTGGGATGAGTTGCTTAGAAAACCAGCCATGTCGTTTTTTGCCAGGTTGTATAAATGATGGGCTACTAGCGGCGCATCACAATCCGGCTCAATGTGGTTGCGGAGTTTTTCGATTACAGCCCCGGCAAAGAGTGTATCTTCTAGATTTACCTTTCCCTTCCAGCCTGCGCAAACAATCAACACATTGTTTTCGCCGAACAAAAGGTATTTTACTACAGCGGATAAGTTGAGAAAAGAACCAATGATAACTTTTTTTGCTTCCTTGGATTTTTCAATCGCCAGCGTCCCGTTTGTTGTTGTGAAGGCAATGTTCTTACCTCGAATTTCCGGGGTAGCATATTCAAAGGGTGAGTTCCCTTTGTCGAAACCCTCCATCTTTTTGCCATCCCGCTCACCCGAGGTGACATATCCCTGACGTTTCATTCCTTTACATTTGTTGAGGTCAGCTACCGGGGTAATGGTTTCGACGCCATGCGCAAATGCAGTGACCATGCAGGATGTTGCCCGAAGGATGTCAACCACAACAACCGTACGGTCACGAACGTGATACAAGTGCATCAATTCCGGACTCAGGCAAACGTCAATGGTTTTCATGGGGTGCTAAGGTGCGGAATCTATACCGGTTTGGCAACTGGGATGTTACGGCTAGATTCTTGCATGGGCTAAAGCCCATTCTATTTTTTTTTCTTTGCCACGCCCTAAAGGGCATGGCAAAGCAAATTTCAAGAATTCCGATGCATGTCTTTTGGGGAGCCAGAAGAGGATAGCAAGAGCAATGAATTGACTTTGATTCTGGGATGAGATTCCATTGCACCGCCTTTTAGGTCAGTAAAATGGAGATAGCAAAGGCAATGAATTGACTTTGATTCTGGGATTTCATTTCCCGCCTTTTAAAGCAGGAGAATGGATATGCTAAAGGAGATGGATTGATTTTGATCCTTGGATGCGATTCTATTGCCCCCTTGCTCCGCCTTTGCCCCGCCTTTTAAG
>JANNAZ010000053.1:0-5285 GCA_031384895.1 Cyclobacteriaceae bacterium
AAGAGGGTGCATACCTCATACCGACGCTTTCCGTTGGTAAGTGGTTCCTGGATTTCAATGAGAACAGTGTTGCGCTGGCCAAGGCAGTCGGCATTACAAAGAAATACAAGGCACAAACGGAAGCGATGCTCTCTAAAGCCATCAAGTCAGGTGTTAAGGTTGGCGTTGGGACGGATCTGACGGGAAGCGATCCGGAGTACTGTGCCAATGAATTTTCAGAGTTGGTTCGTGTAGGCATGACTCCCATGCAGGCGATCATGGCTGGAACAAAGGTGAATGCCGAGGCTTTGGGAAAGATCAACGATTTAGGGACGCTTGAGCCCGGCAAACTGGCTGACCTCATCGCGGTGAAGGGCGACCCGATCAAGGATATCCATGAATTGAAGAAGGTTCGTTTTGTCATGAAGGACGGCCAGGTGATAAAGTTTGACAAGTAACAGATAGAACATGCGCCGAAAGATTGTGTTGCTTCTTTTTTTTTCGACACAGCTTCTCTTTGCCCAGGAAAAGCTAAATGTTCGCATCCGTTGTGACATTGGCAGTCTTCACAGGCCGGCCAAACTGATCGTGACCATACGCGACATTGGACAATGGACGGAACTCACGTCCGAATCCAGCAATGGCAGCTTTGATTTGACAGGAACGCTTCGGGAGCCATCCTTTGCGTATGTAGTGCTTAAGTATAGTGATGCGGTGGATCGTGGACCGCGGATGGGTAATATTCTCGAAGTGTTTCTTTCGGGTGGCCTGACTAAGATCACCGCGAAGGACTCGTTGCGGGATGCACAGGTGGAGGGCGGCCCGGAGCAGAAGGATCTGGTCATGCTTTCCGGATTGCTAAAACCATTGAGGCCGGGTGCCGTCGCTGAGCGAAAGCAAGCCATTCGTAACTACGTGAAACTTCATTCTGATTCATATGTCAGTCTGTATGCCATTCAGAACCTGCCAAAGGAAGGAAGCTTCACCTTGGAGGCGGCGGAGGTGAAACCAATATTTGCTACCCTCTCCCCGCGTATCCAACGATCCCAAACGGGCATGGAACTTCAGAAGGACATTGCGCTGGCCGAGCAGACGGCGATAGGGGCGATTGCTCCGGATTTCAGTCAGGCAGACACGGCAGGTGTGGCCGTTCGGTTGCGGTCTCTCCGCGGAAAGTATGTGCTTATTGATTTTTGGGCGAGCTGGTGCAAGCCCTGCCGTGTGGACAACCCGGCGTTGGTCCGGACTTTTGAAAAATACAAGAGCAGAAATTTTACCCTGCTGGGCGTGTCGCTGGATAATTCAAAAGGCGCCTGGGTGAAAGCCATCCGCAAAGACCGGCTTGCCTGGACGCATGTATCGGATCTGAAATTCTGGAAGAACGAGGTGGCCCTTCAATACGGTGTGAAGACGGTACCTCAGAATTACCTCATTGGGCCGGATGGAAAGATCATTGCCCGCAATCTCAGCATGACGGAATTGCCTGCCATGCTGGAGAAAGTACTTCCCCGTTAGGTTTCGTGTGCTGCGATATTCGTGTTATCCGATGAAAGGCACACCTTGATGTTTGAAATTAACCGATTCCGTCGTTTGTCGAGGGTGTGCGAACCTAAACCGTGCGAAGTTCGCGGATTTCTGCTGAGACATCCGAAACCGTGAAGACAACCCAAGTAGATTCGAGGTCAAGCAACGCGGATCAGACCACAAAAAAAAGGAGTCAGGGCTCCCACCCTGCTCCTCAACTTTTGCTGAACCGAGGATATTCTATTTGAAACTCGGGATAGCCTGTAAACTATAACCTCGTAAGAATACCTGGCTCAGCTAAGGGCTACTTTGCTGCCGCCGGCGCAGGGTCTGGCTGATTAGCCAAATATCCTGGTAAGGAGTTAAGTACATAACCAGCCATGACGATTTTGCCGCCGGCAACCTTGAAGTTGGCATTACTGACCCAGGAATAAGTCTTCCCGTTGGCAAGCGTGGCTTCCCATAGACCCCATCGATGCACCCAACGATCTCCATTGTCCGCTTCGATCATTTCGTAGATTGCGTCCTCACTCAATTTTACTGCCGTCATACCTTCACGGGCTGACTTAAATGCTTGGGTAAGTGTGTCTGCTGAAATGCTGGGATCAGACAAGAAAGTATTGACCCAGATTTTCGCTGTATCGGCAAAGGATGCCCGGAAGGTACTCCAATCAGCTCCGGCAAAGGACTGATCCAGCTTTTTCGCAAGATCAATTTCTGTCGAACTGGCAAACCATTGCTTCTTCTGCTGTTGACAGGAAGCAAATACTGCCGCCACGAGAAGAATCCCGATTAATTTTTTCATAAGGGTTTTGGTTGGTTAAGGTTTTTTTGATCCGCCATCCCTGATAGGGCACCAGGAAGGGCGGCGGGTGATTCCCAATGGAAGATAATCAATTTCTCTGCGAATCAAATTGGGGTGGGAAAGGCCTATTACACGCAGATGCGCGTAGAATATATGAGTTTGAGTACTCCCGGGGCTTAAAATTTCACAAATTTCTCCAGCTCAAGCTTCATCGGCATTTTCAATTCGTTTAGTGCCTTGGAGAATGGAGGATATTCCTTCTTGATTCGGTCAAATCTCGCTGATGTATACAGGAAGGCGTAGTCGCCGAAGTTTGGGTAGTCTTTGTTGATTGACTTGAGTAATTCAGTCGCCCCCTTGTAATTTCTTGCCATCGTCAGCACCATCACCTTCGTTATTTTCAGCCTTGCCTGCATGAGCCGATCCTCCTTATTAATGACCACCAGGTTGTCATTGTTATACCAGAGTGAATCCATTATTTTAAGTGCGCGCCCTTCCTTGCCTGTCATGACAAGGGCCATTGCCTCAAGCGCCGGGTCAAATTCACTTCCTTTATTTCTTGCCTTCCGGAGGTAACGGTTTGCCACCCGCCTGCTTGAATCGGCCAATCCCATGACTTC
Source organism: Cyclobacteriaceae bacterium (assembly GCA_031384895.1). Taxonomy (GTDB): domain Bacteria; phylum Bacteroidota; class Bacteroidia; order Cytophagales; family Cyclobacteriaceae; genus ELB16-189. Next base: position 2,929 of record JANNAZ010000053.1, read on the forward strand.
GTAGGCTATGAGTTTACCAGAATAGTTTTGATAACTGGTATCCACCACGTCGTGAAGTGCCTTCCAGTTTCGCTTTTGAAGGCTGAGCATGAATTGGTAACGATAGGGATCCAATTTGATAACCTCTTGTGGCAGCTTGTCGAGTACGCCATTCTTATTATGGGCCTGAAATGTCCGAAGCTTGCCTACGTCTGTGCCACCCAATTGAAGCAAAACCTTATTCGCTTTGGCTTCGTTTTCATAATCTCCCATGCTAAAAAGCATTTCGCCGATTTCACTCCAGGCAGTAACACTCCTGGGCCATTGATTCTTGGCCTTGCTCATCAGGGCAATGGCCTTGGAAAATTCAAGCCTTCTCTTGTAGATAGCGCCAGCGTAACTGTTGGCCTGTATGTTCTCAGGATCCTCTTCCAGAACCTCGTTAAATAATCTCAGCCCCTCATCATAGTTGGACAGCACATGGTATTGATACATGGCATCTGCAAGTTTTGTTTGCGATGATACAGGGAAGTGCTCGTGGATGTATTGGATTTCCTGTCTTACTTTCTTGTGTGATGCAGAGTCCGAGGCATTGATTTCCCAAATCATGTCGGCCCTTGCGTTTATCAAACTGACCCAGGCTGGCAAATAGGAAGAATCTAATTGTATTGCGTTTTCAAATTCTGTGATGGCCTGCTTGAATATATCCTCGCGCCATCCTGTATTTAGCAGTTCAAAGCCCTTCAGGTAGTGGCTATATGCCGGTAGGTTAGTCGTGGCAATGGTCGCTGTTTTTTCTACGTTGAAATCAAATCTATTGAGAACCTTGGAAGCTATGTCCGCCTGGAGTTCAAAGATGTCCGTAAGCGATGCCTTATAGGGGAGGGTCCAGATGATGTTTCCATTGGATGCGTCAACCAGTTCAACAGTAACCTGGATAGTCGAGCCGGATAATTCATAGAAGCCTGACAAAATATGAGTTACGCCCAAAGAGTTTCCAATAGAAGATGGTGTTTCGTTGGAATTGGTGTACTGCAAGGTGGCCTGCAGGGAACTGATGAAATCGAATTTTTTCGATTGGGAAAGTACAGTCCGAATTTCAGAAGCCAGTCCTACGCCATAGTGCTTTTGGTTTTCGTCGGAGTTGCTGCTTTGAAAGGGAATAATGGCGATGCTGATGTCTTTCGCTTCATCATTCTTTGGCAACCAATACCGTTGAGACAAAGAAATACCAATGCTTAGCAGCAGCAAGCCCATGATAATACCATTGCTGGAGAAAGGCTTTTTCTGGGCGGGTCGAAAGGGGCTTTCTTTCGCTTGCGGTGAATCGGTGCGAACAAAACCAGTCGGGCCCTTCTCAAATTTCCACGCCAGAATAATTGCAGCAGGCAATCCGATGACAATCAAGGCTGTGATCACAAACAGTATCCAGGACGGTAAATGAATGAGGCGACTGAGTGATTCGGCTATTTGTACGGTGAGCCATGCAACAACTATGTATGCAAGGGCTACCCGCGGAATATTTCTTTCTTTGGCCTTGGCCCACCAGCCCGCAGTAATCGGTTCTTCATGAACGGTGGCAAGCCCGCCCGTCTCATCCTTTTTGGTTTCCTTTGCCTTTTCCTGACGCACAACGGCGGTGCCAATTTCTTTCAATGCATTGGCGACTTTGTTGATCTGGTTGAGATAATTGGTTTTGTTGAGGTTGTCGCCCAGGTCCGAGTCTTTGATACGAAGGGGTCTGTTGACGCCTGCAGACTTGTAAATAAATGGAATGCAGCGGAGGGGGCCCCCCAATGCACTTTCAATAGAATTGCGGTCTTCAAGATCAAGGTCGTGAATCTGTATGGGCAGAACACGGCTTGCGACATTGCCGTTGACCAGCGTAACGTTCATTCCCAGCGAATCTGCAGTCGCCATTTTCAGGAAGGCTATGAACTCGTGCTGCCAGGCAAAACTATTGACATCACAATACGTCTGTGAGACGATGGGCACAAAAATCAGGCACTTGAGTTTTTTTGCCAGAGATTGATTGACCTGGTGCGTTTCCAGCAACCCATCGTGGGGGTTTTCATCGAAGTAGATGGATACTGGATTCTTTACCGTGGCTTCCAGCTCGGCTCTCAGCGCTGCGACAAACTCTTTTACCCAGCCATCACGCTTGTTGTCATTCTGCCGATAGGAGATGAAGATATCGTATTCGTAGTCGGGCAGGAGGGAGGGCATGCGTCAAAGATAGTAACTACCGACCGCCATGGCAAAGTGAATTGCCGGCGGTAAGAAGGCTATTACTCAGAGTTACGCGGAGGGACCGCGGAGTTTCGCAGAGAGAAAGGCTCTGTGAACCTCTGCGCATTCCTCTGTGAATCTCTGTGAAA
>JANNAZ010000082.1:0-19238 GCA_031384895.1 Cyclobacteriaceae bacterium
AAGCAAAGACCGTATCGGGTACATCACCCTGAACCGCCCTGAGAAAAGAAATGCACTTAACCAGGAGATGGTGGATGCCCTCCAAGCCGCCTTTGCCACGGCGGCGGCAGATGAAGCAGTTAAGGTAGTTGTGCTTCGGGCCACAGGAGAGGCCTTCTGTGCCGGAGCAGACCTGGAATACCTGAAGAAACTCCAGCAATTTACATTTGAAGAGAACCTGGCTGATTCAAGAAACCTGATGGAGCTATACAAGCAAGTGTATACACTGCCAAAGGTAGTTATCGCCGAAGTAAAAGGTGCCGCGTTGGCCGGGGGTTCTGGATTGGTGACAGTGTGTGATTTTGCGTTCGCTGCTACCGAAGCAACATTTGGCTATACGGAAGTGCGCATTGGCTTCATCCCCGCTATTGTGGCAACCTTCTTGTTGAGGAAGATCGGAGAAGGGAGGGCTAAGGAACTCCTACTCACCGGCCGGTTGATTTCAGCCGATGAAGCAGCCCGCCTTGGAATGATTACCCGCGTGGTTGATAAGTCCGCTATCGAAAAAGAGGTCGAGTCCTTCGCAATCCAATTGATTAATGGTACTTCTGCTCAGTCGCTGGCGACGACAAAGAATTTGATCGGTGAGGTACAAACCCGAAGCCTTAACGATGCACTGGAGTTGGCGGCATGCGAGAATGCAAAAGCCCGCGCGACAGAAGATTGCAAAAGAGGGATTGATTCGTTCTTGCAAAAGAAAGAATTGAAATGGTGATTCACCTGATTTCCTGATGTCCGCGACATCTCCTGAATCGATTCTTAAAAAATACTGGGGGCACGACAACTTTCGTCCCCTGCAACGGGAAATTGTCCAGGCCGTCCTTGATCGGCAGGATGTTCTCGCACTTTTACCCACTGGCGGTGGCAAGTCCGTTTGCTTCCAGGTTCCTGGACTGCTCCTGGATGGCATTACGGTGGTTGTCAGTCCGCTTATTGCACTCATGCAAGACCAGGTTCAGCAACTTCGGACCAAGGGTATTCCTGCTCTTTCTGTTCATTCCGGAATGCGACGCAGCGAGATTGATAGGGTGCTCGATAATTGCGTCAATGGAAAATACAAATTCATTTACCTCTCCCCGGAGCGACTCCAGACTGAACTTTTCCTGGAACGATTCAAGAAGATGAACGTGGCCTTCGTCGCCGTTGACGAGGCGCACTGCATTTCGCAATGGGGGTATGACTTTCGGCCGCCCTATCTGACTATTTCCACCTTACGCGATATCAAACCTGACTTACGGTTTCTGGCACTCACGGCAACTGCAACCCCTGAGGTTAAGGATGACATTGTTGCGAAGCTTGGACTTCGCACGCCGGCTATATTTCAAAAGAGTTTTTCCCGCAGCAACCTGTCGCTTGTAGTCCGAAAAACCGAAAACAAAGAGAAGAAACTGCTGGAGATTCTAAAGAAGGTCCCCGGCTCAGGAATAGTCTATGTCCGATCACGCAAAGCCACGATGGAGATCAGCCGATGGCTGCAACGACAAGAGATATCAGCAACTTATTATCACGCCGGACTTTCGCATCAAGAACGAATGGAACGACAGAAGGAGTGGATCTCCGACGCGAAACGAATCATGGTAGCAACCAACGCATTCGGTATGGGGATCGACAAGGCGACGGTGCGCGTTGTTGTTCATATGGATTTGCCTGAAAACCTTGAATCATATTTCCAGGAAGCAGGCCGTGCCGGACGAGATGAGAAGCGGGCCTATGCCGCGCTGGTCTATCACGAGTCCGATGTGTTGCGTCTTCGGGCCAACGTGCTACAATCTTACCCAGCTATTGATTACCTGAAGAAAATTTACCAGGCCCTGGCCAACTATTTTCAACTGGCGGTAGGGAGCAGCGAAGGTGAGAGCTATGAGTTTGACCTTGAGGAATTCAGTCGGCGGTTCAACTTTCAGGGAGCTGCGGCTTTCGCCGGGCTCAAGAAACTGGAGGAGGAGGGGCTTATTCAATTGGGCGAGAGTTTTTTTCGCCCTTCCCGAATTCATTTTACTTCAGACAAAGCGAGTTTGTACGAATTTCAGGTTGCCAACGCCAGGTTCGATCCATTGATAAAGGCCATCCTCCGCCTTTATGGAGCCGAGGTATTCGCAGATTTTGTACCCATATCCGAGCCGACCATCGCCAAAAGCCTTAAGCAAGTGGAGGCCGAGGTGACCATACCGCTACAGCAGCTGGCAAACCTTCAAATGCTGGAGTATGAACCCGCCTCCGAAAAGCCCCGGATAACTTTCTTGTTGCCGCGTCAGGATGCTGACCGGCTGCCACTCGATGTGGTGCGACTGTCGCGCAGAAGAGATTTAGCAGTCAATAAAGCTGAAGCCATAATTAATTTTGCCGAGCAAAGCCACAGGTGCCGCATGCAGGTGATCATGGACTATTTTGGTGAATCATCCTTTGCGACATGTGGAGCCTGTGACGTGTGTATTGATAGGAAGAAGGTAGATAGCGCTGCCTCGTTCAAGGAGTACCGTGAGAAGATCAACTACTTGTTGTCTCAGCGACCCATGACAATGGATGAGTTGGAGGAATCGGCAAATCCGCACGATCGACATTTGTTTGTGGAAGTCGTGCGCGAAGGCGTTGAACAGGGCAGGCTCGCCTACGACGAATTTTGGGTTTTGCGAATCGTCAACTAATCAAGGCGTCTTTCGCTCAAACAGATAGTCGATTACTTTATCACCCCCTGAAATTCGGGCACTGAGCCGGGAACCGTTTAGTTGGTAGACAAGTTTCTTTGGAAAATCGTGCATTGGGTTTTCACAAACAAATCCGTCCTTGGTTACTTCGGAAATTTCAAAGTAAACCAGGCCTTTGTTGTCAGGGACATCGGCAACGTAGTACAACTTGTCCTTTTCAAATGTGATTTTTAGAACCTCGACAAATGAGGTGTCGGTACCCTTCATGGTTACTCCACGTCCGGTCCATTCGTTTTCATTTTTTCTGGTCCATGTCTCCCATGCTGTTCGTCCCTGCTTGACGTTGGTGCGTGTCCATGTACCAAGCAACCACTCCATCGCGTGCAGGCTTTCTTTAGGGGAAGGCTTGATTTGGGCTGCCACCCCTAACGGGAAGAGGAAGCAGAAAAAATATACAAGTAACCTGACCTTCATGGTACCAATGGGCTTAATCAAGCGCCTTTACGCCGGGCAATGTTTTGCCTTCAAAATATTCCAGCAAGGCACCGCCACCTGTTGATACATAGCTAACCTTATCACTGAATCCAAATTGAGCAACCGCTGCTGCGGAATCCCCACCACCAATGAGCGAGAAGGCACCGTTTTCTGTTGCGCGAACAACAGCCTCGGCGACGGATCTTGTGCCTGATGCAAACTTTGGCATTTCAAAAACGCCCATGGGCCCGTTCCACAAAATTGTACGAGAGCCTTCAATCACTTTGGAAATTACGTGTTGGGCCTGAGGACCGATATCCATGCCCATCCATCCTTCGGGGATGGCGTAGTTATTCACGACCTGAGTGTTTGCCTCAGCATCAAATTTGTCGCCTGCAATGGAATCCATGGGGAGATGAAGCTCAACGCCTTTTTCTTTTGCTTTCTGGATTAATTCCTTGGCCAGGTCGAGTTTGTCCTCCTCTACCAGGGATTTTCCAATACTGCCCCCCATCGCTTTGAAGAAGGTGTAGGCCATGCCTCCGCCAATGACCAGGTGATTGACCCGGTCCAGCAACTTTTCAATGATAAGAATCTTGTCTGAAATTTTCGCACCACCCATGATGGCGGTAAACGGTTTTTCAGCATGGTCAAAAACTTTTCGTGCATTCTCAAGTTCAGCTGCCATGACGAAACCCGCACACTTGTCCTTCAGGAATTGCGCGGCGATCGTGGTCGAAGCGTGTGCGCGATGTGCGGTACCGAAGGCATCATTCACGTACACATCGCCCAGTGCAGCCAGTTTTTTTGCAAATTCGATGTCACCTTTCTCTTCCTCTTTGTAAAATCTAAGATTTTCAAGGAGAAGGACATCACCGGGTTTGAGATTTGCCGCTTTGGTAGATGCCTCGGCACCGATGCAGTCGGCGGTAAATTGAATGGGTCTGCCCAGCAATTGTTGAGCCGTGGCCAGGGTATGTTTCAGGGAATATTTTTCCTCCGGTCCGCCTTTGGGCCTCCCCAGGTGAGACATCAGGATGCAGCTTCCCCCGTCATTTAGGATTTTCTTTAGCGTTGGGATTATTGCCCGGATTCGATTGTCGTCGGTAACGGCAAAGGATTTATCCAGGGGAACATTGAAATCTACGCGAATCAGGGCGCGCTTATTTTTAAAATTGATGTCGTTGACGGTCTTCATAGCATGAAATTAGTCTCCAAATGAAATTCCCAACCCTTTGGCTGCCTTGACTATGTTGGAGTTCTTATTTACGAAACTGGGTTCTTTCGTGGCTTCGTCCAAGGTAACGGAAGAAATGTCGTTGTTTTTGAGAGCAACCATCCGACCAAACTCCTTTTTTAGAACAAGCTCGAAGGCATGTACTCCAAAGAGTGACGCGAGTACGCGATCAAAAGCGGTGGGACTTCCGCCGCGTTGGATGTGGCCCAGCACCGTTTCGCGGATCTCCGCGGTGCAACCGGCATCTTTAAGTTGTTTAGTAAGTTGGTAGGCCACGCCCCCGAGACGTACATGTTCCGATCCCTTTTCTCCTACGGATGCCGTGACGGTACCATCTTTTGGTTTAGCGCCTTCCGAAATAACGATGTTGACGAAGCCGCGCCCGTCCTTGTACCGCAGGTTTATGCGCTTTACAATTTTTTGGATATCGTAAGGGATTTCCGGAATGAGGCAAACTTCGGCGCCCCCGGCGATGGCCGTATGAAGAGCGATCCAACCAGCGTCGCGGCCCATAACTTCCATGATCATTACACGGTGGTGGCTCTCTGCCGTTGTCACGAGCTTGTCGAAGCAGTCCGAAGCGATTTGAACAGCAGTCTGGAAACCGAAGGTCATGTCGGTTGCCGACAAGTCATTGTCGATCGTCTTTGGGACCCCAATGATGGGCAGGCCCTTCTTGTATAGGGCCTGAGAAATTCTCTGCGATCCATCGCCACCGATATTGATCACCGCATCAAATCCCAAAGACTTTATTTTTGTAACCAATTCAGTTGTTCGATCAACGTTTTTGAGGGTACCGTCTGATTGGGGCATGGGGTAACTCATCGGATTCCCCTTGTTCGTGGTTTTTAAAATGGTGCCGCCCCGTACATGAATGCCACCTGTCATCCTTCGGTTCAGTTTGACAATCTCAGTTGGCTCGCGAAAAACGCCGTTGAAAGCTTCGATGGCACCGAACACCTCCCAGTCTTTTTCTTTTCTGGCGCGTTTAGCGATTCCACGGATTACAGCATTCAGTCCCGGGCAATCGCCGCCACCCGTGAGCACGAGTACCTTTTTCTTTTTTTCCATGTTGTTTATTTCCAGTTTCCAGGATCAAGTCTCCAGGCCTTTATGTGCGTAAGTTGTGCCTGATTGATAAATTTATTCTGCAGCGCACCTTCCAGTAGGTGAGGAAAATCACTGAGGCAAACCAATTGGATCTTCTCTTTCTCGAAGTTTTGCTCCGCCAAATCGAAGCCATAGGTAAAAATGGCAACCATTCCGCTGACGGTAGCTCCTGCGTCCCGTAAAGCGGATGCGGCTTTTAAGGAGCTCCCACCGGTTGAAATCAGGTCTTCAATCAACACCACGCGCTGACCTTTCTCGAGCTTTCCTTCGATGAGATTCTCCAACCCGTGATCCTTTGGTTTTGGACGCACATACAGGAAGGGTAGCTCTAATTCTTCAGCGACGAGGGCTCCTTGCGGAATTCCTGCCGTGGCCACCCCGGCAATGGCCTGAACTTCAGGGAAATTCTCACGGACTGCCTCCGCGAGGCACCTTTTAATGTAGGATCGAAGATGTGGATAAGAGAGGCTGAGTCTGTTATCGCAATAAACAGGAGATTTCCAGCCGCTGCTCCATGTGTACGGTTTTTCATGATTTAGCTTGATGGCCCCAATTTCCATCAATTTGGAAGCAATTGGTCCAGCTGTGGACTCCATGATTTTTATACCCATATGAATTGGCAATTTATTATGAATTGCCTTCAGACCAAGCATTGGTCGCTTTTGAAAAAGACTTAAATTGAGGTTGGCGGTTTGAAGAATATTCTTGTTTTTGCAGTGTTAATTCACCCATGAACCTATTCGTCAACGACATTCCAGTCCGCATTTGGGCTCCTGAAACCAAACCCGAGGAGGGCAGCTTCAATTTCGAGATTGACGCTCACAAAGAGCCAATAACAAAAGCCAAGTTGATCAACCATGTCTTTATCAGGCAGGCCAACGTCCAGAACCTCAATGACGTACTGGATCAGGTAAGCTCCAAGGTTCCTATGAGCCTGCTTTCGCTGGATATCGCAGTAACTGACTACGACGCGGTTAAGCGCTTCCTCCAGGAGAAATTCAAGATTGTAAAGGCTGCGGGAGGGCTAGTAAAGAAAAAGGACCGCTTTCTCATGATTTATCGGATGAAAAAGTGGGATCTGCCCAAGGGGAAAAAGGAAAGCGGTGAAAAGTACCGGCAGACGGCCGAACGGGAGATCAACGAGGAATGCAACATTGATGTAGAGGTTGGAAAGAAGATTTGCACCACCTGGCATACCTACACTATGAACCGCAGCAACATGATCAAGAAAACGCGGTGGTACTTGATGGATCTTCTGGATGACTCCAAAAGCAAACCCAGGCTGGAGGAAGACATTGAGGAATTGCGCTGGATGACACAAAAGGAGATGTATCATGCCTTGGAAAACTCTTACAAATCCATCCGGTTTGTTCTGGAAGAATATTACAGAATGACGGAAAAGGCCGACTTACGCTAACGGGTAAGGGAGCATTACCGAGATATCGCCACCGTACCGGTGCACTTCGCGGATGATAGAGGAACTGATCGCTGCGAATTGAGGTGAAGTAATCAAGAAGACAGACTCGAGATCAGCGTTAAGGTGGCGGTTCACCTGGGCGATGCTGTTTTCGTATTCAAAGTCGGTGGTGTTTCGAAGGCCACGCAGCAAATACTTTGCTTCACGTTCCCGGGCTAGGTCGGCGGTAAGTTGGGAATAGGTGATTACGCTGATCTGTGGATACTTGGCAAATGTATCCTGGATCTTTTCGATCATGAAATCAATTTTGAAGTACCGCTGATCTTTCTGACTGTTAAACCCGATGGCGATGATAATTTCATCGAACAGAGGAAGGCCCCGGATGACAATATCCTGATGTCCCTTGGTAAATGGGTCGAAAGATCCGGGGAAAAGGGCAATTCGTTTCATGCAGACAGGAGGGGAAGGGAAAAGAGGTCAAAGAAATGATGGTCCTGAACCTCATCGAAAAGGTATCCAAACTTTACATTCTTAGGCCGGTCGCCGAATGACACATTCCGCACGTACTTGACGAACTCCTGGTAGTGCGGTGAATTCTTTCCTATGTATCCCCACAGAACGACCGGATTTGTCTCTTGGTTTAACCCCATGGCATTCATCACCAGCATGATGTATTTGACATAATCTGTAAACTGCTTGATAAGAAATTGATTGTAGTAGATTAGCTGCCCATCCTTTACAAATAGAATGTGCAGTTTGAACCGGTCGACGTACACGTACAAGGGCAGGGTTTGTTGTTCTGACGCATAGGCAAATACGCCTTCAATAAGGGCGGCTGATTGATGGAAAAGGTGGACATTCGTATTGCCGTACACTTGGGTGAGCCACTCAAGCATTTCATTTTGAACAGCATAGACCGTTACCGTATCGGTCTTCGTGTTTCTGCAGGTCCGAATGGATTCTCTTTGTGGATCTACCGTTGCATTGAATGCGAGGTATTCGGCTGCTGCTTCTTCAAGATATAAAGAGCCAGGGATTTGCACAAATTTGTTGTTCTTGATAGACAACTTGACCTCTTTCCAGAATCCGGCCGTAAGGTATTCATGGGAATCAAAAAGGGATTTCAGAGCCGTGAAAAGGTCGTCCTGGGAATTGATTTCACTGAGCACATAGTCTTCAAAAAAGATCAGCCGGTTATCACCTGTATCGATGATGGCCGTCTGAAAATCCTTTGCCCCAATTTGTACCAAAAGAATGTATTGATGAAGTTTTTCTTCGTCAAAATTCTCGTCCTTGATCTTCTTGATCAGCTTATGTCGCGTGGCAACAGTTGACAAAATATGTTTTTATTCCCAATTTCCTGCAGTCGACACATCTTGGCGAGATCCGAACCGTAGCGGCTTGCGCGCCTTCTGTTCATTACTCTCCTTGCGCTTTGGGTTAATTGGTTTTGGATCTTTTACTTCAATGACATCCACTTGGAGACCACTCTTATCAACCCGCCCTACGAAAATATCGAACATAAGACCGGGGCTGCCTGGAACTTCTCCAAGCATCTTTAAGTCAACGTTTGGGTTGAAGATATAATCGGCATAGTTGATCAGCATTTTGCCTTTCATAATGGATTCGCCCACGCTGACAGCAGCCAGGGTTTGGATCACCCCCTTTTCCTGAAAGGGAACTTCGTTCGCGTCAGCACCCACTTTAAGGCCAAATGCTTTTTGGTTCTTAATTACCTGATCGCCTACTTTCACCTTGAACCCCATGAACACACCGTTATCCGATGCGACAATGGAATAGTTCTTTTTGAAAATGCGTTCTTTTGCTGAGAGGAATCCCAGGGTATCCGTTTCAATTCGTACTTCTTCGCCACCGTAGGCCTTTTGGGTAATGATTTCCCTTCGCTGCAGAATTGGCACCTTTCCATTTTCAATGAAATTCGCCAACGTGTCCCAGCTAGCCGTATACCGACCATTTTGTTCCTGGAAAACAATCTCGGATTCACGGATCAGCATGAGTCGTTCGGTGACTGCCTTCTCTGTTACTGCGATCATCTCTGTGGTATCAATATCAGATTGGATGCTGTCATAAAGGAAATAACCGAGATATAGGCTTACGGCCGTGAAAATTACTGTCAGGATTTTCGTCAGATTCATTGTGGTTCAGGTTTAGCTTGCAATAATAAGTTCGTTTTTTGAGATTTTTAATCGGAATTTTGAGTTTTTTGAGAGGTTTTTGATGAAATCTGCTAAATCCTGAAATAACCGTTTAACTCCCCGATTCTGCCGGACCCCAAAACCAGACCAAAGGCTCCATGCTTCGCCGCCAACGGCAGCGCATCAATTTCTAAAAACGTCATAAATCGTGCTTCCTGGATCAATTGTTGGGCTGTCCCCATTTCAGGGTCATGACCTGTCTTTAGCGCGCCTCCTCTTAACTTAACCGAAAAGAAGAGTTCAACGGCATGAAGAGGCACACGTACAAGTTCTGTTACAAATAGGAGTGTTCCGACTTCCACCTCTAGCCCTGTTTCCTCCTTGAACTCCCGAATCAGGTTCTCCTTTGCAGATTGGCCGAACTCCATTCCACCCCCAGGCGGAGCCCAAAAGGAGCCATCGGCCAAGCCGGAATGGTTAATCAGCAAGAGACGATCCTCCACCTGGCAAATCCCGCAAATCCGAACCCGGACCCGGTTACCATAAATTTCCTGAACTGATTTATCCACGCCGCTGTTTTTCCGTTTAGTTACTTTGAATCCCTAAATTTGAATAAAATCACAGGTATGAGGAAGTTATTTTATCTCCTGCTCCTTGCAGCCCCCGGATACACGCATGCCCAGTCCACCGGGCCGATGATTGCATGGGAAAAATCCACTCACGATTTTGGCGATGTAGTCCAAGGTGAGAAGGTGGAGCACACCTTCAAATTCAAAAATGCGGGTGACGAGCCGCTGGTCATTACAAATGTTCAGGTAACCTGTGGATGCACCACACCTAAGGGTTGGGCCCGTGACCCTATTCTTCCCGGTCAATCCAGTGAAATAATAGTTGGTTTTAACTCTGCAGGAAAATACGGGAAGCAAGAGAAGGTTGTTACCATTGTATCAAATGCTAAAAATTCAGATGGCACACAGATTCTTTTTTCAGCGAACGTCCTGGAAAAGAAGATCCCGAACTGATTAGAGTTTTGATTTGTATACTGCCCAGCCAGCTGTCGCCCATCCGGCAATCAAGGCCATACCTCCAATAGGCGCCACGGCTCCCCATCCAGGCTGATCAGCTAAAGCCAACACCAGTAGGCTTCCGGAGAAAAAGACAATACCTGCCATCAGCAATACGGCCGCGGTGCGCAGCCCAGGTATTTTTTCCATGAGTAAACCGAACAGGATCAGGGCCAACGAATGAAACATCAAATAACGGATAGCCAGTTCGAAGGTATCGGTTCGGTCTGAAGCCGCCAGCATCGATTTAAATGCATGCGCACCAAAAGCTCCTAACGCAACGCCGCTGGCCATAAGCAGCATGCCCACCATCAGTATTTTTCGTGAAGTCATTTTTCTTTAATTAGTGTGCAGATTCACGATCTCCGAAAATTGCCGTACCGATACGCACTAATGTGCTTCCTTCTTCTAGCGCCAGTTGGAAATCTGAACTCATCCCCATGGATAATTCCCTCATCTGTACATTGGGAGATAGCGGCATGCGGCGAAGTTTCTCAAATAGCCCTTTCAATGATCTGAATTCTTCCCGAACCTGTTCTTTGTTTTCGGAGAGGGAAGCGATGCCCATGAGGCCGTCGATTTGAATATGGGCCAATGTTGCCACTCGGGATGAACAGACCAGGTCGACGACTTCCGTTGCATCGAGGCCGAACTTGGTTTCCTCCGTGGCAATGAATACCTGAATGAGACAATGAATGACTCGGTTATATTTCTCGCCTTGCTTGTTGATTTCCTCGAGGAGGCGAAGGCTGTCTACCGAATGGATCAGTGAGACGAACGGGGCGATATACTTAACCTTGTTCGTTTGCAGGTGGCCGATCAAGTGCCATGCTATGTCCGCCGCAAGAAGGGGTTGCTTTTCCTGCATCTCCTGTACCCTATTTTCACCGAACAGGCGCTGACCGCCTGCATAAGCCTCTTGGATTTTCTCGACCGGGTGTGTCTTGCTCACGGCAATGAGCCGCGCGTTGCTGGGGGCCAACAGCGCGGAGAATTTTACTATGTTATTTTTGATTACCATTCTATCTTTAGTACCTCAAAAAGGTCTACTCCTGCAAAAATATGGCGATCCTGGGTACATTGTTAAAAAGAAGCATAAAACTTCGCGAGAACCTGGAGCAGGAGTACTCTTCGCCGATTGAGCTCCAAAAAAATACCTTGAAGGACCTGTTGATTACAGCTGCAGATACTGAGTTTGGCAGGTATTACAATTTCCTAGATATACTGAGTCACTTCAAAAAGGGCCCGAAGGAATTCTATCCGTACTTCCAAAGCATCCCGCTTCACGACTACAATAAGATATACAAGGACTGGTGGAAGATTTCTCTGAAGGGAGTGAAGAATGTCTGCTGGCCAGGGAGAATAAAGTATTTTGCCTTAAGTTCAGGAACGTCTGAGTCATCGTCGAAGTACATACCGGTGACTAAAGAGATGACAAAAGCAATCCAGCGCACCAGCATTCGGCAGATCATCTCCTTGTCGAAGTACGATCTACCCACTAAATTTTTTGAAGCAGGAATTCTCATGATAGGCGGAAGCACCCACTTGAACAAGAAGGGAAGTTATTTTGAAGGAGACTTGAGTGGCATCCAGGCCGCGCGCCTGCCGTTCTGGTTCCAGCATTTTTATAAGCCGGGTAAAAAAATTGCGAGGACTCGCAAGTGGAGTTCGAAGCTTGAGGAAATTACCCGCAAGGCAAAACTGTGGAATATCGGGATCATCGTTGGAGTTCCCGCATGGATTCAGATTCTGCTGGAAAAAATAGTTGCCTATCACAACGTAAAGAATATTCACGAAATTTGGCCTAACCTTCATGTATATGTCCACGGTGGTGTTTCGTTCGACCCCTACCGAAAAGGATTTGAAAAGCTGATGGGCAGGCCAATCAACTACATCGAAACCTACCTCGCCTCAGAAGGATTTATAGCCTACCAGTCAGCTCCACGTCAGGGCTCAATGAAGCTTGTTCTCAACAACGGGATATTTTATGAGTTCATCCCGTTTGATGAAGAAAATTTTCTTCCTACAGGCGAACTTTCCCCACAAGCCAAGACGCTGCTCATTGATGAAGTCGAAGTGGGAAAGGAATATGCCTTGTTACTTTCCAGTTGTGCGGGTGCTTGGCGTTACCTTATTGGCGACACCATTAAATTTACTTCAGTGGATGAGTCAGAGATTATTATCACGGGACGCACCAAGCACTACCTCAGCTTGTGTGGTGAGCACCTGTCGGTAGACAACATGAACAAAGCCATTGAGCTCGTCGCCAATGAGATGAATATTGATATCAAAGAATTTGCGGTAGCTGGGATACCGCAGGGTTCGCTGTTTGCGCATCAATGGTTTGTGGGAACTGACCAGCGGGCAGATGTTGTGTTGTTGCGTGAACGGCTGGATCACTTCTTAAAGGAGCTGAACGATGATTACGCGGTAGAACGAGGTGCAGGGCTCAAGGAAGTCTATGTGGATGTACTGCCTGTAAAAAAATTTTATGAATGGATGGAATCCAAAGGAAAATCCGGTGGCCAGAATAAATTTCCTCGCGTGCTGAAAGGCCAGCAACTTGAAGACTGGCAAAAGTTCGTAGCACAGTGATTGAAATTCTCCTCAATGGCATTCAGCTTGGAATCGTCCTCACGTTTCTTATTGGCCCTGTCTTTTTTACCATTCTGCAGACCAGTGTCGAGCGGGGATTTTGGGTGGGCGTATTGGTTGCCCTGGGTGTATCCCTGAGTGACATAGTGTATGTTGTGATTTGTTATTTTGGATTGTCATCGTTTGTGGCAGACCCGAAGCACACTGCATTCATGGGATATGTGGGTGGCTCAATCTTGATTGCTTTTGGAGTGTATCATTTGCTTTTCAAAAACCGACGAAAGGATTTCGGCAATCTCGGAATGGTGCCCGAACGAAAGCCGCTGACCTACTTGGCCAAAGGATTTATTATCAACATCATGAGCCCGATGGTTCCTTTGTTCTGGGTTGGCGCAGCAGGTATTGCGACAATTGATTTTGGATATACTTCTGTGTCCACTTTTGGAATATTTTTCGCGGGCGTACTGGGCACCGTGCTCGGGACGGATATTGTTAAGGCCTACCTTTCCGGAAAACTGAGGTCATTCATTACACGCCGGTCCTTACTGATCATGAACGTAGCGGTTGGGATTGCGCTGATCGGTTTTGGCGGACGGTTGATTTTCCTAGCCCTGAAGGCATCCTAGTCCTGAAGAATATTAGTGACGAAGGTGGATTTCAGCAGGAGCCAGAAGAGAAAGAAGACAAGCGCCCAGCTCACATAAACGAAATAGAAATCGCTTGTATCCTTGAACCGGGTTTCTTTAATCTCAGCCTTTTCCAACTGGTCGATCTTCTGAAAGACTTGCAAGAGCGCCCGCTGGTCCGTTACCCGAAAAAATTCACCTGAGCCGATTTCTGCGATCTTTCGCATCGTGGTTTCGTCCACGGTATTTTCTACCATGTTTGGGCGGCCGAAGAAATCCTTTCCGAATGGAACCATCCCTTCTTTGCCGACCACAATCGTGTAGGTCTTGATGTTGTAGGCTGCTGCGAGTTCTGCCGCAGTAATTGGATCAATGTTGCCGGCCGTGTTGTCTCCATCGCTCAGCAAAATGCAGACCTTTGATTTTGACTCGGACTCACGCATGCGGTTGGTCACCACCGCCATGGCGCTGCCAATTGCCGTACCCCGGCTTTCAATCATATCAAAGCTGAGCTCATCCAGGTAGGAATTCAGCAAGGAATAGTCAGTTGTCAATGGAGCAAGCGAGAACGCGTCGCCGGAAAAGACCACGATACCAATCCGGTCCTGAAGTCGGCCCTTGATGAAATCACGCGCAACGTCCTTTGCCGCTTCCAATCGATTGGGCGTGAAGTCTTCAATCTGCATCGACTGGGAAATGTCGATCGCCAGCATGATGTCAATACCCTCGGTCCATTGCTCTACTTTTTCGTTAGTCCGCTGCGGACGCGCAAGGGCTACCAGGAGTAAGACTACGACGAATGCCAAAATGAACTCAGGCACTAGACGTACCAGGGTTAATGGCGAGGTTCGTGTTGCCTTGCGGGTAAATGCGACAGGCAATTTTTGGTTGAAGAAATATCGCCAAAGCCAACGTATCAGAAACAGCAAAGGGACCAATGCGATCGCGTACAGGAATAGGTCATTTGACCAGGTGAAGGAGCGAAGAGTGGACAGGAAAAACCAATCCAAAGACCAGGGGTTCAAATTATCCATTCCTTACTTCTGCCTCCCTTTTTTGAAATTGTTCTTGTGAGTACGTTTGAAGAAACAGGAATGGCTCTACGGTAGCTTCGTAACCTCCGTAGATTCCACGGTCGATTTTGCGAAGCGCATTCCCAAGTCCGACATTAGAAATCTTCCTACCAATCTCCCGTGAGGTTGATTTGGTGTACGGATATTCCTCCAGAACTTCCATATACCCTTTCCATAAGACGAGCACTTCCTCTGCTTTCCGGTTGGAAGATTCTCTCCCCAAGGTGTCAAGGGCCACATTGAACTGGGACAGGAATATTTCGTAATTTTTCTTCAGTCTTCGGAGTGCAAAGTATTTGCGGATTCGTTTACCAAAGATCAGCCACCCGGCTATCCCAAGAATGACCAGTGCCAGAATACCGATCGCTAGGATTGGATAATTGAATATCCATTTGACGCGTTGGTATGCGGTGCTGATTTTTAGTGGCAGCTTCTCCACGGCAATGGAGTCCAAAGCCATATTCACACGGTAACGGAGTCGAAGGCTGTCTGGCGAGGTGTATACGGCTACACAGTCACTTCGCTGCAGGACAAATACCGGCAACATGAGACGCTGGACGCTGTCGATTTCAAATGTAGATAGAAAGTAAACGACACTGTCGTAGCTCGTGGCGCCCGTAGTGCGTGTGGGGAAGAAATGCTTGCCGCTGGATTCAAATGGGGCAAAGGAAAAAGTAGAATCAGGAAAGAGAACTTGTTGATCGCTGGGATAGGACGCGGTGAGCACAAAGGGAATTACTTCACCAACTGCCGCGCTATCGACGCGAAAGAACCCACGCACCCGCACAGGCTGCTGAGCCACCGCAGAGGCCGAAAGACCCATGAAACACGCAATAGTCAATATGTGGTTCAACATCCTCATCTCATTCTTCCATTTCCTTACGAAGTCTTAAGCATTTTGTTTCTTACCTTAAATAGTCGCAGGAGCTTGGGAACGAAATCCTCATCGGTGGAGACATTTATGTAGTTGATCTGATGTCTCCGGCTGAATTTTTTTAGTTCCTCCTGACGCGCCGTGTGGGCCTGGGTCAGGCGATCCCTGAATTCACCAAAGGAAGTGTTGATCCAAAGAGTTTGCTTTGACTCCTTGTCAAAGGCCGGGATGATGCCCAGCTTGGGAAGCTTGGTCTCCCGTTTGTCAGAGATATGAATGACAACCAGGTCATGCTTGCGGGCCAGGGACTGCAAATTGCGCTCATACCCTTCATCGATAAAATCGGAAATCATCACGATCACACTCCGTCGCTTGATCGAGTTGAGAGCAAAGGAAATGGCTTTTGAAAGATTAGTCTTGGATGATTGAGGCTTAAGTCTTTCGAGGTGTGAAATAATCTGGTAGGCCTGGCCAATTCCTTTCTTAGGCTTAAGGTACTGCTCTCGCTGGTCGGAATAACAAATCAGACCGACTTGGCTTGATTCCTTGGTTCCGGAAAGAGCCAGGACCCCGCAGATTTCCATGCCAATGTCGAACTTGGTTTTGCCGGGGCTGCCAATATTCTGGGAGGCGCTTACATCAAGAATAAAGAATATCGTTTGTTCCTTTTCTTCTTTAAAGGTCTTCACAAACGTCCCATGACCCTTGGCCGACACATGCCAGTCAATGGTGCGGATGTCATCCCCATACTGATAGGGGCGGACGTCGTCGAACTCCAGGCCGCTGCCTTTGAAGATGGAATGGAAATCCCCCTGCATCTGGCTATTAATGGCCTTGCGTATCTGAATTTCGTAGCGACGAAGCTTTTTGAGGAGTTCTCTCACCTGGCCATTATTTTCGTGGCGCTAAAATATGAGTAATTTGCACCTGCCAAAAGAAAGATTTTATATGAATGCCCGGTTCCTCTCGTGTTTGTTCCTTCTGGCTTACCTGACGTCATGCACAAAGGAAAAGAAAGAGCAGCCTCCGCTGGACCGGAATCAAATGACAAACCTCCTGATTGACATATACCTCGCCGAGGCAAGAACAACCCTTTTGCCGGTTAGCAGAGACTCAGCCTATCGACTTTTCCTGCCACATCAGGATTCCCTGATGCGGCACAAGGGAATCGGTGACTCGACCATAAAGCGGGCCTACAGCTACTACCTGCGCCATCCTACCGAGTTTGAAGCCATCTACGATGCCGTCATTGATTCACTTAGTTTGCGTGAGCAACGAATTAGGGAAAACAAGCCGCCTGGTCTGTAAGAACTCATGATCTTTCCATCCGACTTTGAGCAACGCCTTGGGTTTGATCAGATCCGGGACCGGATTCTATCTTCTTGTCTGGGTGAATTGGGCAAGAAAAGAGGACGAGACATGGAGTTCCTTTCAGATGCCAAAGCCATTCTGGAATTGTTGCACCTTAGTCAAGAGGCAAAGAATCTCCAGGATAGAGGAGATGACTTTCCCATAGGTTCCTATGCGGACCCAACTCCATGGTTTGACATCGTCGCTGTAGACGGTACCTACCTGGAGACGGAAGATCTCTACTCCATTGCCTCGGCATTTCAGATGATCAGGGCAGCAAATATTTTTCTTTCCAATGAACCTGAAAATTATCCAGCGTTGGAGAAACTGGCGCTGCCACCCACTACCGGGAAGAAGATCATTGCTACGCTCCTATCAAAGATAGATGATGAAGGAAGAATGAAGGACAATGCTTCTCCAGAACTTTCTCGTATTCGCAAGCGGTTTCGTGAGGAAGAGCTGAAAGCCCGCCGCGCCGCAGACTTCATCATGCGACAAGCTCTGGAAAAGGGGTGGAGCCCGGAAGGATCCAACCCCACGATCCGCGATGGCAGGTTAGTGATTCCTTTACTCGCTGAGCACAAACGGAAAATTAAAGGCTATCTCGTTGATCAATCTTCGACCGGCCAAACTGTTTTTCTCGAACCCGCCGACGTCCTGGAGGCGAACAACGATCTCCGCGACCTTGTTCTCGACGAACGCAAGGAAATTGTTCGCATTCTGCGGGAATTAACTGCCTTTATCCATCAAAACCTGGAAGAGATTCAGGCAGGATACGGATTACTCGGGTCACTCGATTTTCTCCGCGCCAAAGCACGGCTAGCTCGTGACTTGAATGCCGTATTGCCCGTCCTGACACCCGCGCCTGCTCTCCGTTGGTCCAACACCCTACATCCACTTCTGTTTCTGGCGTTCCGAAACAAGCGGCCGCTTGTTCCGCTGAATATTTCGCTGAGCGGGGAAAACCGGTTTCTGCTCGTTTCGGGTCCGAATGCAGGCGGCAAATCCGTTTGCTTGAAGACAGTTGGATTGATTCAGTACATGGTTCAGTGCGGGCTTCTTGTGCCCATGGCGGAAGAATCTGAAGTCGGCGTGTTTGATTCTATCTTTTTGGACATCGGCGATCAGCAGTCTATGGAAAGCGACCTGAGCACCTACAGTTCTCACCTGCGCAATATGGCCCACTTCATTCATCACGGGGGAAATCAATCCCTTATCCTCATGGACGAGTTGGGTTCAGGCACGGATCCGAACTTCGGCGGCGGTATTGCTCAGGCAATACTTGAGCAATTGCTCTATAGAAAATCCTGGGGCCTGGCAACCACTCATTACTACAACCTGAAAGTATTCGCGAGCCATTTCCCGGGTATCCGCAACGCCTCCATGCAGTTCGACACGGAAAAGCTCGTCCCCTTGTTTCGGTTGGAGATCGGGCAACCCGGAAGTTCGTTTGCGCTTGAAATCGCGCGAAAGACAGGCTTGGGGGATGAGACGCTGAGGGGGGCCGAAAGGATCATTGGCAGCGAACTCATCGGTTTGGAGACATTGATGAAGCAGGTGGCCGAAGAGAAGGTGCGGCTTGCTGAGCGAGAGAAAAAGGTAGCAACCCGTGAACAGGAAGTGGCAGCCTCCCGGCAGAGCTATGACGAACTGAAAGAAAAACTCGAGACACAGAAAAAGGAAATCCTCAACCGCGCAAAAACGGAAGCAGCCACATTGTTGCACGAAACAAATCGGGAAATTGAAAAAACCATACGCCACATTCGAGAGAATAAAGCGGACAAGCAGGAGACGCGAAAGGTTCGTGAAGGCCTCCGTGAGCTTGGGAAGAAGGTAAAGCCTCAACATACGCAGCCAGCAAAGCCGGAGCTTCCGCTAATTGTCGGGGACAAGGTGCGCATATTGGGAGGCGAAGTCACCGGCACCGTACTTTCTGCTAAAGGAAACACAATCGTTGTGCAGTTTGGTGAACTCCGCTCATCGGTGAAGATGGATCGCTTGGTTCGCAGCGACCGGGTTGAATCCAAAGCAGGCACTATTTCTCGCAAAGCGACCTCTGGTTACATTAGCGGCCAGGGTTCTTTTTCTCCCACATTGGATGTTCGAGGCATGCGTGTAGAAGAAGTGATGCCGGTGTTAACCCGGTTTATGGATGATTCAGTTCAGTTTGGATTGAGTCAGGTCAGTATCCTTCACGGTAAAGGAGAAGGTGTATTGCGCAAGGTGGTCCGCGACTATCTGAAACAAATTAAGAGTGTATCCGGATTTCGCGACGAGCATGCCGATCGGGGCGGGGATGGAATTACATGGGTTGACTTGTTCTAAAGCAAAAAACCCCGTCGCCGGGGTTTTTGTTATTGTTTGTCATTGCGGTCAAAGCCCGAATGTAAAACTCCATGATCCTTCTACGTTGGAGGTACGACCGGTAAATCCGGCGCCCACATAGGTAAAGGTCATCTGTAATTGTGTAGCGCTTACCGAATACGTCACTTGGATGGCGTCATCCCGGGTAACTACGGTAGAGAAATCGGTACCGAAAGTAAACTTTCCTGATGCGGGCCAAGGGGTCTTTACGCCT
>JANNAZ010000094.1:0-13997 GCA_031384895.1 Cyclobacteriaceae bacterium
TACCGTTGACGACCTGCGTAAACACGTTGTTAAAGCTGTAATATTCATTCGCCGTACCCACAGTTACCGTGTGGTCCTTCAAATAGATAGTGAAGTTGTCGTTGAACTGGATGACGTCCTGATCCAATTTATTGTTCTTAGTAAACGGGTCTGGACCAAAAGAGGTCAAATTCTGACCGTTGGGTCCAAGAATATCCACTGTGGCGATGCTTGGCACATCGAGACCGCCAGCATTCTGCCGGAAGTCACGAAGGGCGGTATATCCCACCACCAGGCTGTTGGCAAATTTTCCACCACCAAACAACGAGTTTAACTCCATTGTTCCAGAGTATTGGTTGTTGTTGATGCGGTAGAAGGAAGAGGAGAATGAAAGCACGTTGTTGGTGTTTCCACGACCTCCAGTGGGTCCACCGGTAAATCCGCCAGAGCCGCTGGGAAACTGATCCTGGAAGGAGTTGGTGATATTCCCTCGAAGTGTCAGCTTATGATTTTGACTGATATTGTAGTCCAGGCGCAAAACATACCGCTTGCTTTCGGTAGCGCGGCTGAAGTCTTTATATACACCCGGATCATAGTTATAATTGGTTTTAAGGAAATCGCGCAAGCCTGCCATCCCAGTTGATGGATCAGCGTCATCCGTTGCCTGGGTATTTGTGTTGCTACTTGCTTCTCCTGTTTTCCGCACGGGGAAAGTATAGAATGGATCGGACCGCTGCTCAATCTCAGCATTCATAAAAAAGAACAGCTTATCCTTAATGATCGGTCCGCCGAGGCGGAATCCGTAGTTTTTAAAATTAAAATCAGGTATCGGAGATGCTACACCATCGATGGTCGTTCCGGCAAAGCTTTGCGAACGGAAGAAATAGTAGGCCGATCCACTCAATTGGTTTGTCCCACTGCGCGTGATGGCGCTAATGCCTGCTCCTGTGAAGTTACCCTGACGAACGTCGTACGGAGAAAGGGATACCGAAATTTCCTGAATGGCATCCAACCCAAACGGAGACGCCGACGACTGCCCGCCGGGAAGCGGATTCAAACCAAAGACGTTATTCATCGTGGCCCCGTCGATAGACACGTTGTTGTAGAGGTTGCTTCGTCCACCGAATGACAGCGAACTTCCGCCAGCCTGAGGTGTGAGGCGTGTGATATCCCTAAAGTCGCGACCAATTGAAGGAAGTCGAGTTATCTGCCTATTGGAGAAGTTGGAAGAAGCACCCATCTTCTCTGAGTTCAAGATCGCATCCTGAACGCCAGTGATTACGACAGCTTGCAACTCAGTAGCATCAGAAATCAGGTCATAGTCGAGGATCAATGTTTGCCCCAGCTCGAGGTAGACTTCTTCATGTACCTGCTCTTTGAACCCGACGAAGGATACTTTAACTGTGTAGGGTCCACCTACACGCATCCCTTCAATGTTATACAAGCCGTCGACGCGGGTAGCCGCACCGTAGGTTGTGCCCGATGGAATGTGGGTGACAACCACGTTGGCGCCGGGGATCAACTCACCCGCCTTGTCTTTAACGATGCCCGTTAGGCCCGCTGTTGTTACACCCTGCGCCCAAACACCCAGTGGGGTGGCCAGAAGGGTGACAACCAGGAACAGTAAAATTCTCCTCATATACTTGGGATTTTAGTGGATTTTAAGTGATGACAAAACTAATCTGTTTCCTGACATCACCACTTTATCATGCCTTTAAATATTACGAACAAAGGATTCACAATCTTAATCTCGTAATGTTCGTTCATGGCCCCCATTTACCTTGTTGCTTGAAAACATGAATGATGATGTCCTGGTATTGAACCATTACTTAAAGTGGAATAAAAGGAATTGTCGAATTTGGGTCAATTCTATAGCTCCGGCCGACAAGCCAAAGTCCTAGTGACGAGCTTTTGGACAGGCAAAGTATGACCAGGCGCATTCTGGACCCGCTGTATAGCGTAGTGCTTTTCCGAGCGCTAAAGTGCCTCGATAGCGGGGCTTATCTTGATGCTTGAATTTGAACTTTTATCTCCGCCCTCCGATTCTTTGAGTGTTCTTCATCCGAACACTCAACCCCATCACTGCAGAGGTTCAGAATGAGCTCCTCACCAAATCCATGAGCTTCCATACGGCGAGTCTCGATATTCTTGCTCCTAAAAAACGCGACGATAGCCGCAGCCCGTCTATCAGATAATTTTTTGTTGTACTCTTTTGTTCCCTGGGCATCGGCATGAGCTCCAACATAAATAGTTGCCGTATCAAAGCGGCGCATACTCCTAACAATCTTGTTCAAGTCCTTAATAAACTCCTGCCGTATGTCCCACTTATCGTAATCGAACAATACAGTAAGTTTTTCCTGATACGTTTCCTCCAATAGTATATCATTTATTAAATCGCCTGAGTATAAGCCCTTTGTGTTCAGGCTGAATCCATTCTCCAGATATCCGGGATACCGCGATGCAACTTTGTACGTCATGTTCGGGAGTACAAGAAAACTGTATGTTGCATCAGCTGAAGTCAGTACACTGTCTATCTTTCCGGTAGACAAATTGTGAAGGTAGACCATCGCGCCCGGCAGTTTCTGCTGAAGTTCATTGCTGTAGACAATTCCTTTCACAAACAATCCATTCTTCCATAGTGATATTGCAAGTGTATCCGCCACAATCGATGGTGATTGCGTAGTTAACCGCTGGGCCGAAAGTGAGGTATAGCCTTCTTTCGCAGGCGTGACTTGGTATCCCTTGTCTACTTCGAGTTCCGCCCGGAAGTTTCCATGCGCATCGGTTGCCAATTCAATGTGAGGCAAACCATCATCGCCTGATATCGAAATGGTTGCGAATGGGATGGGGCTATTAGTTAGAAGTTCTTTCAGATGACCAATGAGAGTGACTTTCTTCAGGAGGAACTTAAAGACATCATCATTACCATCCAGGCGATTGGATGCAAAATATCCCTCTCGGCCGGCGCCATCGATGATTAGACCAAAGTCATCGCGAGAGGAGTTTAATGGATAGCCCAGATTTTCGGAACTTTGAAAAGCATTGTCACGATATTGTGCGACAAAATTGTCAAGCCCCCCAAAGCCACCAAACCCATCCGAGGAAAAAAATAATTGATCGTTCCACTGATAGGGTGAAAACTCATCGCCAGAAGTATTTACTCCCTCACCTAAATTCTGTGGTTTAGTCCATGAATCATCTTGAAAGTAGCTTACATAAAGGTCAGCCCCACCCTTTCCCCCCGGCATGTTCGATGAAAAATAGAGTGTTTTACCATTCTCCGACACCCAGGGATGCGCAATGGAATAGGATTTGTCACTGAACGGATAGCGCTCCAGATTATTTAAGTGCCTGTTTTCTCCAAGTGTGGCAAAATATAGCTCGAGGTTAACGCGTCCAAATTCATCCTTGGCCGGCTTCCCATCTTGAATTATGTTACGTGTAAATGCAATCTTCTTCCCGGCCGCATAGAATGTGACCGGTCCATCATGATAGGGAGAGTTCAATGCTTTGCTGTAGAAAAGAGTGACTTGGTGTTCAGCCGAGTAAGCCGAGTCAAATTTGGAATCAACATAGAACGCATTCAGAAGCCCTTCACTTTCACTGATTCCGCTCATTGATTTTCGCTTGATAAACAGGTCGCGATCACGCGAAGAGACAAATACAATACCCTCGCCAAAGTGTCGGGGTGAAAAATCTGATTGTGGAGAGTTATACCACTCGCGATTCATCGCGTAGGAGGCGGGGTCCTTTCTGTAATCGGGCATACTATTGATAAATTCAATTTTGGCGCTAGCGCGACTTTCTGTTGAGTCGAGTTCGACTGCCTTCACAAAGGACGCCTTTGCCGAATCATAGCGCTCCAGTGCGCATTGCACCTGTCCCCATTGATAATATTCCGTTGCACTGGCAACTCCTTGCTTGAGTAATTCACGGTCCCATCGATTGGCCTCTTCAAGTTGCCCCATCCGGTAATAGCAATCGGCCACACGTGCCTTTGCTAACCGGTTGCCTGGGTCGCGATCAAGGGCAAGGCGATAGAGTTCAATCGCATTTCTATAGCCTTGCTGCACATACATGCGTTCGGCCTTCCTAAAGTTGCTCTGAAATAGACCTGAAATATTAGTACTCTGCCCCAACGAAACGCTGGTGTACAGGATAAAGCCAACCAGGTACAGCAATGAGGGTCTCATTAGAAATAGCGAGGTGAAACAATTCCTTTACTATTGAATTTGAACACATAGCCCAGAAATACTTCATGTGATCCTATTGCAACGGTCTTTATCTCACCGAGAGAGGCCGTGTAAGAATATCCAAACCTGAGCTGATCGGTCACCTGCAGATCAACAAGCAAATTGATTGCGTTTGAAGTATGATAGGAAATACCGAACCATAGCACATCATCAAATAGAAAATTCGCATTGATGTCAACTTCAACTATTCTGCCATCTACCATTTTCACGAGGGTATTTGGTTTCAATTGGATGGCGCGGCTGATCGGAAACACGTATCCTGCCGTCAGGATAATCGGAAAAGACTGCCTGAGGGATGTCATATCGTTTCCGCGGCTGAAAATGTTGTTTAGCATATGGGGCATGCTCAGACCAGCATACCAGGTGGTATGATCGTAGAATACTCCCGCGCCGATATTAGGACGTATTTCTGAAATATCCTGACTGAATGCCGGATCGGTCTGGTAAATGTCCAGCAATGAATATTGTGCGCTATACCTGCTAAATCCCCCCTGAACACCAAGAGATAAAGTGGCCAGCGGGTTGATTGGAATCCGATACGCATACACACCGCTAAATTCAGTCTGGCTTATGACTCCGATCTTATCATGGACAAACAGTGCGCCTACTGCGAATCTTTGATTGGCAAGTGGAGAATGTACGGACAGGCTTTGAGTCGTTGGGGCTCCAGGGAGTCCGACATTTTGAAATCGTGAAAGGACGCTCACGCTTAGCGCACGGTGCTGACCTGCATAGGCAGGGTTAATGGCCATGCCATTAAACATGTACTGCGCATACGTGGCTTCCTGTTGAGCCTGCGCCTGGAACGTCCACAACAATAAACAACCCGCCAAAATATTCTTCAACTGGCTCATCATTCCATTTTAAGAACTATGAAACCACTCATCGTAGGCGTATCGTTGGTTAGGCGGATAGAGTAGAAATAAACACCATCCGGAAGTCTGCCCCTAAATACTCCTCGATTTGCCTCCCCTCGCCATACCCTATCCTCATTGTTATAGTTAGTTGCCTCGTAGACAAGATTATTGTAGCGATCGAAAATGCTGACCACGTTGTCGAAATAGTAGTCGATCCCGTCAATTCGCCAATAGTCATTAACGCCATCGCCGTTTGGCGAGACGCCCTCGTAAATCCTTAACGGCAAATCACCAATATCAAATGTGACAGTTGCTTTGCTGCATAGCGCAGGTGACACATTATCACAAATTTCATAGACAAGTGAGTCGACCCCTTTGTAATACCGGTCCGATGTGTAGGTGACGAACCCATCAGAAGATAGCGCTGCCTTGCCATGTACCGGACTGGTTACAGGCTGTAGGGTTAATGCAATCGGATCTCCATCAATATCCTTGTCATTGGCAAGAATATCAACTTTGCTGACCGTGTTTCGAAGAACAGATGCAGCATCAGCAACTGCGAGCGGGGGATCATTCTGAGGAAGAACGGAAATAAGCGCTACGAGTTTGCCACAAAGATTTGGAACCCCATTGTCACACACGCTGATTTCCCAACTTGCTAGACCATTAAAATCTTTTTCAGGCGTGAACGTAAAACAAAATTCAATGTTCTGATAAGGCAGCAGTATTCCTCCCCCGGCCGTATTAATAGCTTGTTGAAGTACGACATCATCGCCATCCGGGTCAATTGATTCAAAACAAAATACCAGAGGCTGGTCTTCGGGTGTTGTCAAAGTAATTGTTCCGCCTGGTATGCCATTGACAATGATGTCTGGTGGGTGATTGACCTTTTTTACATCGATGGATATTGTTTTGGTTGTGCAGACTGCAGGAGAACTGATCTCGCATACGGTTACATCAACCAGATCAATTCCGATAAATCCTGCATTTGGTGTGTAAGAGAAGCACAAGTCATTTGCTGCTGCTCCGGTAGTGACCACTCCATTTCCTCCCGATGATATACCTGTACTGAAAAAAGCAATGTCATTCTCGACATCCGTTACCGCAAGGCAAACGATGGTCGTCTCATCCTGATTGACCGAAGCCGTGGTCGTGGCTATAACGGGTGGGTCATCCACCATAAGTACGGTTACCACAACACCACCAACCACACACAAACTACTGGATGCTCCATCACAGAGTGTAATTTTTCCCTTTATCCTTCCGTTGAAATTCGCGCCAGGAACAAACGTAAAGCACAGTCCGCCATTGAGGCTAAAGTTTCCAATGCCAGACAGCAAATCAAGGGTACTAATTGAAACCTGATCTCCGTTTGAATCGGAGGCATTGAAGCAAGCACTAAGCACTTGGTCTTCCTGAATTGTAAAATAGACCGTATCCACTGGGTTCGTGCCGTCCGTTAAGACAGGCGCCACATTAACCTGTTTGACGTCGATGAATTTATCAAACGAAAGGCTGTTGCTGGCCCCATCATTGACGACAAAACTCACGCGACGGGTTAACGTTGATGGAAACTGATTCGTATTGGAATAGGTGATGCTCCTCAACGCAGTGGTGTACGACGCAAGAGTAGCAAGGCCACTCAGACTCAATACACCCGTACTACTGTTGTATATACCGGAAATTCCCAATTGATTAGCAAAAGCAAGAACATCTTCTGTCAATGCAAAATTTGAGGTAATCGAAATGGTAGCAGATACAAGCTGTGGGGTGTCGGCATCCGACGCCGAAACAGTTCCATCAACAATAATATTTCCAGCCGTGTAAACATCGATTGACGGAGAGCCCGTAATTACCGGAGGATCATTGACTGGAGAAACCAAAACCTCAATGGTGCCGACAGCGCAAGCATTGCTTGGATCACAAAATGTGACTGTTGCGGTCACCGTTCCGCTGAAATTTGCATCTGGCGTAAACGCAAAGCAGAGACCTCCGGTTAGGTTGAAGGATCCTCCACCTGATGTGGGAACCAGAGAAGAGATAGCAATGGGATCGCCATCCGGATCCCTCACTGTAATGCACTCATTAATGGAGGTGTCTTCATTGGTATTAAAAGAGATTACGGAAACGGGATTGTTACTCCCATCTACGAGGAAAGGAGCTCGATTCACATTACCATTGAACTCTATAAATTTACTAAACGGTAAACTGCTTGCAGAGCCATCCGAAACTTGGAATGAGATTTTTCGGGTGAGCAACGAGGAAAGAAAAGTATTCGAGTAAGTCAGGGTCCGAAGCGCTGTCTCATAAGCCGCCAGTGTAGCCGTACCCGTAAGGGTTAGAACACCGATTGCAGGGTTATAAACTCCGGCAATGCCCGATTGATTGATGAAAATGAGTGCATCTTCCGTTGAAACAAAATTTCCGTCTATTGCAACGGTTCCACCCGTAATAAGGGGACTGTCGACGTCCGAAACGGTGATGGAATTATCCACTGCTACAGGGGCGCCCGGATAGATTAGCACCGCACTTGAGCCTCCAACAACGGGCGGATCGTTTGCCGGTGTTACTGTTACCTGAAGCGTGGCTGAGGCGCAAGCACCACTGGGGTCACATATAGTGGCAGTGGCCGTCACGAGCCCATTGAAATTTGGGGTTGGTATGAAGGTGAAGCACAATCCACCGGTCAATATAAAAGTGCCAGACCCTGAAACGATAGTGATTGATGAAAGTGAAATCGGGTCTCCATCGGGATCAAATACATCGAGACAGGTTATGAGCGGAATGTCCTCAGACGTCCCCAATGGAATGGTGTTGATTGGATTGTTCGATCCGTCCACAAAAACTGGCGGATGATTGACGGGCACGACCTGAACAAATTTATCAAAGGAAGAACTGTTGCTGGTTCCATCATTGACAACAAATGAAATTCGACGCGTCAGCTGAGTTGGAAGAAATTGCAAATTTGAATAGGATATGGACCTAAGCGCAGTGCTGTAGTTCGCCAATGTCGTGGTTCCCATCAATGTAAGTATTCCTGTCAAGGATGAATAGGTGCCCGTTATTCCGGCCTGATTGGTAAAGTTTAGCCTATCTTCTGCTGACAGATAATTATTGGTAATGGAAACCGTTCCGCCAGTAATTTGGAGATTATCCAGGTCAGACACGAGGATCGTATTGTCCAGGACAAGGTTACCAAGTGTATACTGAATCTGCGCTGGAGAGCCTGTCACAGTTGGCGGATCATTCACAGCGATAACATTCACTGTCCGATTCAATTGGTTGCTGAAGTCCAGGCCATCAAAAAGTTGAAATCGCAGCACGCGCGACACAGAATTTGGATTGTCGCTGGTGTTGGAATACGAGACACTCCGTAAGACGGTTTGGTAGGAAGCGAGCGATGCGTTGCCTTGAAATGTCAGTATCCCATTGGCCGGGTTGTATAATCCGACAATGCCTGGCTGACCGGCAAAAGTCAATTGATCTTGTCCGGATTGAAAATTCGAAACAATAGAAACGGTTGCCCCTTCCAGCACAACATTGTCAGGATCGACGATCAGCGCATTCGGCTGAACAGCAAGTGGCAAATCATTCTCTGTGTAGGTGATGGCAGTGGTAATTCCGTTGAGTTGAGGGGGAACATTAACCACTACAATCGTGAAGCTGGCCTGCGACCCCAGCCCCGCTGAAGAACACCGGTCAATCGCTTTACCCCTTGCCGTAACCGAATCACCAGCAGCAAGGACGTATGACAAAGAAGAGAACCAGGCCCCGCTTGCATCCGTCACAATTGTGTCGAGGTCAACGATGACATCGACGGAATTAAATACCTGGATGAAAATACTGGCATCTACGAGAGGTGTTCCATCCGGGTCCTTGAGAAATCCAGAAAGAAAATCTTCGCCTGATTTCACTGGCAAATTAATGACTGGCTTGGGCGTAACACCAACCTGAAACCCAACACAACTAAAGCACAAATTATTCAGCGTTGTCGGGCATTGATTGCTGGCCAGGTCGAGGAATGCGCATGTGTTGCATCCACCGTAAAGCGTATCGTCGACTCCGCCCACATCCGATATCTTACCACCCATGGCGCAGGTGGCCGAGACGTTAGTAACTGCGGCGAAACGAAGCTCTGTATCCTTGGTTATCCCAAAAAGTGTATTCAAATCTGAAAATGGAACGTAGTAATCGTAGAAGAAGTCCGGATTGCTGCAACTGACCACATCGGCAGTGGCAATCTGAAAGTGACTGTCAAATCCATAGTTTCGCAAGGCCGTGGGACAGGAGTCAATTCCATCGATATCAAAGATGTATACGCCCTTGTTGCTGTTCTTGATCAGCGTAATGTCAATCTCAAATCCCGGGTTTTCTGGTGTTGAATTAGGATCATCAGGCCCCATTTTGCCGTCTGTGTCAATCAGAATGGTGTACGCTTCGACGCTTGGATTATTGGTTCCCAATCGAAAACGAAAGATCAGATTGTTTGCGTTATCAATGACTCCGTAGACGCCATACCCTTTGTTGTCTACAGTAATGTCCGTAATGCCACAGTTGGCGCCGGCTTGATTATCTCCCAACACATCACCGTCACCAACTATGGGAATGCCAAACATTTTAAGTTCAAACTCGTCTACATTGTACCCATCGTTGGAGAAGCCCAAATTGGATATCGATACAAATCCGTCCTGATTTGGGTCCATCACGGAAGTTGTCGCCGTTTTTATGATCTTTCCCCGTTGACCGATCACAAGAATTGGGGTAAAAAGAACAAAAAGCAGTAGGATCGTCCTAACTAAAAACACGGATTGATTAGCTAAAAACATTGGTAAATTTACTCAATTTGAAGTTAATCCTTGTAATTGAAACATTGTGACCAAGAATAAAACCATTTCCAGCGTCGTGTTGTGGTCAGTCATTTCGGCTGCCTTCATTGGCCCGGGGACTGTAACCACGGCCGCTTCCGCAGGCGCGTTATTCCAGCTTGACCTGCTATGGGCGGTTGTGTTCTCAACGATTGCCTGTATCATTCTTCAGGAAGTATCAGCGCGATTAGCTATTGCGAGTGGCCTCACCATGGGACAGGCGCTTATTCGT
The DNA here is from genome assembly GCA_031384895.1 of Cyclobacteriaceae bacterium. GTDB lineage: Bacteria > Bacteroidota > Bacteroidia > Cytophagales > Cyclobacteriaceae > ELB16-189. Next base: position 10,187 of record JANNAZ010000094.1, read on the forward strand.
AAGCATGGTGAAGAGCGAGGTCGATGGCTCAACTTCCTTCTGGGTGGTCCTGTCATCCTGGGATGCGCTGCCTACGAAGCAGGAAATATCCTCGGGGCTGTGTCCGGGCTTAATCTTTTCACAAACATCGACGGAAGAATACTTACGCTGGGTCTTACCGCTATTGTAACAATCATCTTATGGACAGATCGCCGCCAAACCATTGGCTGGCTGATGACTTTTCTGGTTGGTCTCATGGGCATAGCCTTCCTTGCACTGGCATTTGGCCGTCCGTTCTCACTCATGGATTACGTTGGGTCTTCCGTTGTACCGCACATTCCCCTTGGATCTGAAATGCTGGTACTGGGGCTGGTCGGCACCACCATCGTTCCGTATAATATTTTCCTTGGTTCTGGCGTGAGCAAAGGTCAAACTATCCCTCTCATGCGGGTTGGTCTAATCATCTCCATATTGATCGGTGGACTGATCACTGCTGCGATTCTTATCGCGGGAACTTCAGTTAGCTCATTCACAAACTTCGGCGAATTGGCTAAATCGCTAAACGATTCGCTCGGCCCGTTTGGGTCTGCAGCTTTGGGCATCGGTTTGTTCGCTGCCGGTTTTTCGTCGGCCATTACTTCGCCTTACGCGGCCGCTATCATTGCGTCGACCGTATTTTCCTGGAACAAACAAGGTCAGCGGTGGACGTGGATCGGAGTGCTCCTAACAGGCTTTGCATTTGGAATAAGCGGAGTTAAGCCAATTCCTGTTATCCTAATGGTTCAGGCGCTCAATGGGCTTGTGCTTCCGTTGTTAACGGCCTTTCTCATTCTGTTGATCAACGACCCCGCAATCATTCCGCCAAGTAACAGGCACTCCAAATACTACAATATTATCTTACTTCTCATTTTCGGTGCAGTCGTACTGATGGGGCTGCACAGCATTGATAAATCTCTTTCCGCATGGCTCGGAATTGCGCAAGGCCACTATGGAGCTTTGATCTCCATTACGCTGACCCTTACAGGCTACGTAGCCTACAGATTGGTCATCCAACTGAAAACTAAGGGAGAACTACGTTAGGCTACAATTTCATCGAACGCCTTGACAAAGGATTTCATTTCCTCCAGCGTGCCTATGCTTACCCTGCACCATTCTTTATCCTGGTAGTCCCATACGCGGATTTGATATCCTCGCTCCGTGACTTGCTGAAGAATGGTCTTCCCATCCTTCGGAGCTGGGAATAAGACAACGTTGGTGTATGACTTCCCATGAAACCATTTCTTCCGGTCAAGATAGTCCGTGAAATATGTCCTGGCTTCTGCATTCATCTTGCGGGTGTACGTCATGAATTCATCATCCCCCAAACTTGCTTTGGCCGCAGCAATAGCCGCTTGATTGAGAATTGTCCCCATCTGAACCTTCTGCATTTTCTGTATCAGTTCAGGTTTTGCCACGGCATAGCCGACGCGCAAACCAGCCAATCCATAAATCTTTGAAAATGTCCGGGAAACAATCACGTTATGCCCCTGCTTGACCAGATCAACCATGGATGACTGTTGGCTGGGTTCCAAAAACTCAAGATAGGCCTCATCAGAAAAGACAACCGCTTTCTTTGCCATTTCAATACAGAAACTGCGAAGCTTCGAATTATCTACAATGGTTCCTGTTGGGTTGTTGGGGTTGACAATGAAAACAATTTTAGTGTCCGGCTTCACCGCAGACGCCATGGCTTCCAGGTCATGAACCATATATTGATCCAGGCTCACCTTATCCCATCTGGCTTTGTACTTTTCGGCGAAATTCATAAGCATGGTAAACGTAGGCCATGCGGAAAGCACAGACCCGCCTTCCAGTCCGGCGCTCATTCCAATGATCGCCAACACCTCCCCGCTTCCTGCAGCAAGAAGAATATGATCCGATGTAACGCCTTCCTTCGCAGCGATCAATTGCAGAAGTTCTTCTGATTGCTCAAACGCATACCGATTCCCATCCGTCACAGAGAGGCGAATGGCCTCACGGGCTCTCGCAGAAGGGCCGTATGGATTCTCGTTGGATCCCAAGCGGATAAGCCTGCCCGCTTTCATCGCCGTGAATTCCATCTCCGCACGGCTGACAGGCGCAGCCATTAGCTCTTGTACCACAGAAAGACCCATCGGCATTGCAGCTCCAGCTACTAAAGCGGACTTGAACCAAGCTCTGCGTGTTAAGCGTGAACTCATAGTTAGAAGAATTTAGGTGAATAATTAAAAACCCAAAGCGGCCCAGCGATGGTTTTTCTTCATTGCTGCCGACAGACTCAATAAATGTAACAAAATAAATTAATACCCCTATCGCCAAGGTGGCCGCTGCGTTGCAGATACAAACGGTTCGTCATCCAGCACAATCATTGGGTCGTTGACGTTTTTGGGGTGATTCCGCTTCTCCAACCGGTAGGACCCGTTTCCCGTTGCCGCAGAATGATAATAAAGCCGGTCTCCCGAAAGATACCAAGTCCCCGTATCCGTGTCTTGAGACGATGTGCCGCCAGATAATTCGTTAGTTGACACGCTTCGGGAACTCCCAGAAAAATAGGAATATGTCCCGTCTTCATTCAACGTGAGGCACCTACTGGACTGAGCGCTAGACGTCATTTTCAAGTAGCACCATTGGCCCACTAATTCCAGGGCGATTTTTCCTTCGCTTTTTGCCGGCCTGCTCAGGGTTGACCCCGGGGGGCGGAAATACACGGATTGCTGGCCATTGGTTATCAATGTTAGGCTAGCGCCCTTTATGGCGTATTGAAAAACTGCTTTTCCAGCAGTCGTTTCGATCACCAGATGTCCGTCGGATATGCTGTAGGGAAACAGGCTTCCATTGTATTGACATGTTCCGTCGGCCTTAAAATCGATCAGTTCTCCTTCGCCTGTCCAAATCCCGACTAGTTGCCGCGAAGTATAACTGAATGCCGGTGAACGCTTCTCCGCTGAAGATTCTGAACCTGCACCTACCACCCGGGAAAAAATTAGTTTGCCATCCAGATCGCCGCCGGCGAGCGTCAATTGATTTCCATTGAGGCTGAAGGAATATGCCGTTGATTCAACACCCATGATGACAGTCAGCACGTTTCCTTTTACCGTGTACTTCAGCACGTCCCCGTCAAATACACCTGACCCGTCGCCATTCAACTTCAATACCATGGAATACCCAAACTGGCTACTTTCCCAAAGGCCGTGAACGGCGGGTTGCTGGTGCGAAAACGCCAAAAGGGGAATTAGCAGCGCCCAACAGAATACCAGGGGATATGTGCATTGGCGAATCAAACTCAGTAGGATGAGGTATTTTAACTACTAACGTCAGAGGACGTTATTTAATTGTTCTTTGATTTTTTCAAGCTCCTCCTTCATCATGACCACTTCCCGTTGCATTTCGGCGTCATTCGCTTTGGAGCCTATTGTATTTATCTCACGGCCGATCTCCTGCGCAATAAACGCCAGCTTTTTCCCGGTAGAAAGTGATTCACCCATGGCTTCTTCAAAATAGGCAAGGTGGGTTCGTAAACGCACTCGCTCTTCATGGACGTCAAGCTTTTCAATATAGAATAAAATCTCTTGCTCGAGACGGTTTGTATCAAAGCCCTCTTCCCCAAAAAAATCAGAAACATTCTTTTTGATTCGGGAGCGGATTTTTTCTACCCGGAGCGGATCTAGCCGCTCAACTTTATCGAGCAACGCGCCAATGCTTCGAATATACCCCATTAGTTTTTCTGCCAATGTAGCGCCTTCGTCTTGTCGGAATTTATTGCACTGGCTGATAGCTGTCGTGAGCGCCTGTATAAATTTTTCAAGTGTAACTG
>JANNAZ010000103.1:0-9901 GCA_031384895.1 Cyclobacteriaceae bacterium
GGTGGCTTTGCTGCTGGCCATTGCGGTGGGATACTTCATGCTTCCTTATTTTAATTTATTGACTGGGAAGCAGTTGACATTGGCGGCACTTCGATCACCTGAATTTATAGCTGCAGCATTTTCATTACTCGTCATTGTTGGATTATTGGCCGGGAGCTACCCTGCGTTTTACATGACTTCATTCAAAGCGGTGGAAGTGTTAAAAGGCAAAATGCGAGCTGGCATGCAGAGCAAAGGCGTTCGTAGCTCCCTGGTGGTCTTCCAGTTTGCAATTTCTACGTTCCTCATTATCTCCACAGTGGTTGTTTTTCAGCAACTCAATTATATGCAGGCGAAGGATTTGGGTTTGGATCAGAATAATGTCATCACGGTCAAAGGCGCTCGGCGCTTGGGTCAAAATGCCAATGCTTTCAAAACATCCGTTGAGGCTTTGCCCGGCGTTCTGGTCGCCAGTTTAACCAACAACAGTTTTCCGGGCGTAGGCAATACGACATTGGTTCGTGAAAGAGGGTCTGAATTGGATCATTTGTTAGGGCTTTATTTTGCTGACTGGGATCATCTTGCGGCGATGAAGATCACCCTGAAAGAGGGCCGGTTCTTTTCACGTGATACGAAGGGAGATAGTTTGTCTGCCGTTATTAATGAAGCAGCGGTGCGTGAGTATGGCATGGATAGTCCCATTGGTAAAGAACTGACGGACTTCAGCGTCGACGAGGCACCTCAGCATGTGAGGATCATTGGGGTCGTCAACGATTTCAATTTTGAGTCGGTGAAAGATAAGGTCAGACCCATGGTGATCCGATTTTCGGAAAGCGGAAGGGAATTGACGGTTCGATATCAGGGGGATCCAAGGGAGGTAATTGCTGGGATTGAAAACCACTGGAAAACAATGGCGGCCGGCGAACCATTTGAATATGCATTTCTTGACCAGGAGTTTGATGCACTCTTCCGTACTGAAATGCGTCTTCGTGATATTTTTACGGTCTTCTCCGTATTGGCAATCTTCATCGCAGGTCTGGGATTGTTTGCTTTGGCTGCCTTTACTACCGAGCAAAGAACCAAAGAGATTGGCGTCAGGAAGGCCATGGGAGCTTCAGTGTTTACGCTGACGTTTTTATTGTCAAGAGAATTTACCCGGTTGGTGCTCATCGCTCTTGTGCCTGCCGTTACCGGTGGATGGTATATGGCCACCTGGTGGCTGAATTCATTCTCTTACCGGATTGCACTTTCCCCGCTGCTATTTGTAGGATGCGCTGTGGCTACCATTGTTATTGCATGGGTAACGGTTTCCTACCAGGCTATTCGTGCCGCATCGATTGATCCGGTAAAATCTTTGCGCTACGAATAACACAGGTCATTGCCTGTGTAATCTGTTTTTGTCCACAAAAGCTGATGTAATTTGCTGTAAACCAACTAATTGCAACTGTTGACAGATTGTTCACTTCTTGGCTTATCCTGAGGGGTGACTATTGGGAGCGCGGTTGTAGCTTTGAAGAGTTATTAATATGATCCCCATGGAAAAGAAGAAAGTATCTAAGAAAGCGCTCCGCAGCCTGTTGAAAGACTCTGTAAAGCAGTCGATTGTATCTCTTGAACTGCCAGAGCCGAACAAGAAGGTAAAGAAGCTCATCAGCCGGACTGCCAGGAAAATGGCTACTGAGTTTTCACACCTCCTGAAGAAGGAATTCAAGCGCAGCAAACCGAAGAAGTCGAAAGTTGAGCGTGCGGATGTGGCACAAGTTGCCTGATCCGATCCGAAGCGATTTATAAGAATTTTGCCATAGTTAAAGCCGGTGCATTCGTGTGCCGGCTTCTTTTTTTGCCGAATATCCCAGCGCGGCTTAAGTGGGTGGATTTTGGCTTTTTCTTTGAACACTGTAATGGTATCTTTCCAACCTAACCCTTGATTCATGAGAAAGATTTTCCTGATTATCCTGGCCTGTTCTTTCTTCTCAGCCATTTCGCAGACAACAGCCCCGAAAACATTTTCACAACTCAACTTCCGGTTTATCGGCCCTGACGGAAACCGGGCCATTGCCGTAGTGGGTGACCCCGGCAATCCAAACGTGTCCTACATCGGTGCAGCATCCGGAGGAATCTGGAAAACAGAAGACATGGGTTTTCATTGGAAGCCAATATTTGATCAGACGGAGGATTCATCCATTGGTGCCCTCGCCATTGCCCCGTCAAACTCGAAGCAAGTGTGGGCCGGAACCGGGGAGACTTTCCTCATTCGCCCGGCACATGCGGTGGGAAACGGTGTTTATAAATCTTCCAACGCCGGAAAAACCTGGACGAAGATGGGGCTGGATAAAGCATTCCTGGTCAGCCGAGTCATTGTGCACCCAACCGATACAAACATAGTCTACGTAGCCACGATGGGTCACGCGCATGGGCCATCCCAGGATCGGGGTATCTACAAGACTGTTGATGGCGGAAAGTCGTGGGAACGAGTCTTCTTCGTAAATGAGAATACAGGGACCTCGGATATGGCTATGGATTCCAAAAACCCGGACATCCTTTATGCGGCCATGTGGGAAGTAGAAATCAAGACATGGAATTTGAAAAGCGGTGGCGGTGGCAGTGGGATCTACCGTTCGAAAGATGGTGGCAAAACATGGCAACCGCTGAGAAATGGCCTTGAAAGCGGCCCAACGCACCCGGTAGGGAAGACTTCCGTGGACGTTGCCTACACAAATCCCAAAATTGTATATGCGCTCGTTGAAGATACAGAACCCCGCCTGTACCGTTCCGAAGACAGCGGCGACAGTTGGAAGCTCATGCAGAAGGACAACTCCATGGGCCAACGTGCCGGCTACTATACCCGGCTCCGGGTTTCCACAAGAAATGAAAATGAGGTGTACACCATTTGTGTAGGAATCAAGAAATCAATTGATGGCGGGAAGACGTTTGACAAGACGTTTAACCAATGGTCAGCGGGTGGTGACAACCATGACATGTGGTTCGATCCCAAAAATCCAGACCGAGCCATGGTTGCCCACGACGGTTGTGCGAACCTTTCTTACAATGGTGGCAAGACTTGGACAAATATCAATCTGCCCATTGCACAGATGTATCACATCGCGGTGGATGACCGTGTTCCGTATTACGTGTATTCCAACCGACAGGATGCATGGTCATACCGCGGCCCCAGTCGCAGCCTGGAGGGATGGTCCATTCCACTTGGCATGTGGCAAGGTGTTGGAGGTTGTGAAAGTGGATTTGCCCAGCCGGATCCGTTTGATAACAACATCGTCTGGTCCGGCTGTTACGACGGTGGGCTGGATATTTTTGACCTGACCACACGCCACATGCGTGATGTTCGCGTGTGGCCGCAGACACAAATCGGAAATACTCCGGCTAACGCGAAGTACCGGTGGCACTGGAACTTCCCGATGGTACTCTCGAGACACACACCCGGCCGGGTTTGGGTCGGTAGCCAGTTTGTTCATGAGACAAATGCCCGTGGACAAAACTGGAAGGTCATTAGCCCGGACCTTACCACGAACGACAAAACGCATCAGCAGAATTCCGGCGGCATGGCGAGTGACAACTTGATGACATGGGATGGGTGCACGCTTTTTTCGATGGCGGAGTCACCCGTGAAAGCGGGCGTATTGTGGACAGGGAGTAACGATGGCATACTAAGCGTGACTCAGGATGGCGGAAAATCGTGGACCGACGTATCTCCCAACATGCCGGGGCTTCCCAAGTGGGGTACCATACGTCATATCGACGCGTCTTATTTTGATGCCGGCACTTGCTACGTGGCTGTAAATGCAATGCAGAATGGAGACTTTGGCACGTATGCATATAAGACAACAGATTTTGGCAAAACATTTACCCGCCTTACGGTTGACTTGCCACCATCAAACTCAAACGCCATCCATCAGCTCATTGAGGATCCGGGCAAAAAAGGATTGCTTTGGCTGGGCACTGACAACGGACTTTATTTTTCGCCTGATGATGGGAAGCAATGGATTCGTTTGAAGAACAACTTGCCGCCCGTGCCGATCTACGGCATTACTGTTCAGCGGAACTTTCGTGATCTGGTGATTGCCACCTACGGGCGGGGCATTTACATCTTGGATGATGTGACGCCGATTCGTGAATTCACGGAGGCCGTTCAGCAAGCTGATGCGCAGTTATTTTCGTTGCGCCCAGCGTATCGTTTCCAGGATCAAGATGCGATCAAATCGGAAGGCGGTCTCTCCACTGGGCAAAACCCTCCTTACGGTGCTGACATCAACTACTACCTCAAGTCAAAGTCAGCAGACAGTGTCCAACTGATTGTGGTTAACCAAAAGGGAGAGACTGTTCAGACCATCAAAGGAAGAAACCGGACAGGGATTAACCGCGTGTATTGGAATCTTCGCCTGCAGGCATTCGAGATGCCACGGCTGCGCACCAAGCCGCGCGGAAAAGATTGGGTGCCATTGGATACAGCCGGTACCCGCGACCTGTTCATGCCCGACCTGGACATTGGACCGGGTTTGACGCCGCCGATGGTTCCGCCGGGAGAGTATACGATTGTATTGAAAGCGCATGGAAAGGAATTCAAACACACAGTTCAAGTGTTGAAAGACCCGAACACGAAATCCACAGTTGCCGACATTCAAAGTCAATTTGACCACGGCATTGTGCTGTATAATTCTATCAAGCAAACCCTGAAATTAATCGATGAGATGGAGCGCAAGCGTTCGGGACTGCTTGTACTGGCTAAAGACCCGAAGCAGGCAAAGTCTGCAGCTGCCCTGGGAGACAAAGTATACGAGCTTGAGGCGAAGCTCCTGGACATTCATGCAACCGGCGCACGGTGGGATATTTTCCGAAACGCACCCCAGGTATTGGAGCGCTTCCTGGCCATGGGCAAGGAGGGCATCGTGTCTAGTGCCGACAGTCCGCCAACGGACCAGCAGCGTGAAGTCTATACCATCACCAATCAACAATTACTGGAGGTGGAGAAAGCCTTCACGCTGCTCAAGCAGAACGCCGATTGGAAGAAGATGAAAATGAATTGAGGGCCAAAAGCTCCGGGGGATTGCTGATCAGGAAGATGATCTTGCGAGAAGCCAAGTTGCTTGTGACATGTAATCAACATGTCGCCCCTACAGGACTTGGCGATCGTTACCCTAGCTCCGGAGGAGCGGCACTCTGCTAGAAAAGAACAGGAAAATGAATTTTTTCCAAAGCCCCGTAGGGGCGGCATTTCTATTTTGATAGAAAATCTATCCTGAAAACCGTAGTAGCTAGTTATTGGCCAATTCCGATTTCATACCGATTTTTCGGTGTATCGAATGAATAATATATGGCCAATACCTTCACGCAGCTGACGGTTCAGGCTGTGTTTGCCGTTAAGCACAGGAAGAACTTGATTACCCGAGAGTGGCGAGACCAACTGCATAGCTATATGGCTGGGATTCTTGTCAAGGATGGGCTGAAGTCGCTGGCCGTAGGAGGATGGCTCGACCATGTTCATGTTCTTTTTGGGATGCCGCCAAATAGATGTGTTTCGGATATTGTTCGAATTGTAAAAGCAAGCAGCTCAAAGTGGGTGAATGAGGAAAGCTTCATACCGGGTGTTTTTCGGTGGCAGGAGGGATTTGGTGGGTTTTCCTATTCGGTGAGTCAACGGGACCGCGTGATCAAATACATAATGAATCAGGAGAAACATCATGAGAGGTTGACCTTTCGTAAGGAGTACCTTACCATGCTTGATGAGTTTCAAGTGGAAGCGGATGCACGATATCTTTTTGAGTTTTTTGATTAGCCTTACCTTGTTCGTGTCGTGGATCAAAATGTCGCCCCTACGGAGCTTGGAGATTCACAGTTGGGGCAACTGCCGAATTGTTGCCTTTTATCAACGTGGCACCCATATAGGACTTGGTAATCGTTACTCAAGCTCCATAGGAGCGGCACTCTGATAGAAACAGGAAAATTAGTTTTTTTCGAAGCCCCGTAGGGGCGGCATTTTTTTGGGAACGCAGATGGGACAAATCAGTCGCGCTTAGCCACGTGCTTCAACTGAAACTCATAAATCACCACATTCATCAGGATCAACAGCATCCCATAAAATGTATCTTCAAAAGGGATGCTCCCCATGCGGATACCAAGATTCTCTGCATTGTTATACCAAACCACCGGTTCATCAATAGCGGTGCCGGTCAGGATGCCGTTGACAAGAAAGAAGGGGATGAGGATAAAGAGATAACTGAAATAGAATCGACCAAGGAAAGTAGGTTTGACGGCGGTGATCAGAATCAGCAAGAATGCCGCGAGGCTCATGAAGGTCACGGCAGTATACCAATGATCGTAATACTTGATTCCGGTGGCGAGAAGCCCAAGGATCAGAATCCAGGTAACCCGCTTTCCCCGGTCAGGAAGGGGTTCCGATTTGCGGAAATAGTTCACAGCCGCATAGGTGAAGAGGCACGCATACGGAATGCAGATAAAGAATAGAATCTCTTCGATGGGTAAGTGTCCAATCGAAATCCCGGTCAGGTAGCGGTGATTAAAACCCCACACCCCCATACTCGTAAACCATTCATCCCATCCAATAAAGATCAGCGCGGGAATGATGATGGCGGGCACCCATGCCTTCCAGTTTGAAGCAAAGTGTGCCTTTGGGTAGAAGCTGAAAAGCAAAGGAAAAAGCACGGAAGCAATGTCGATAGAGAGGTAGAGGTACGTTTGCATGGAGGAGCAGACCGTTATTGAGTTTCCTGACGATCCTTCTTGAATGTAAAAACCGTAGGCTCATATTTCTTGGGTGCGACCAGGAAGCCAAAAGCTTCACAACCTTCTTTGGTGTGTTTGCTGTGATGGATGTAATGTGCGTGAATAATTCGTTGCAGGTAACGGCTTCGTTTTTCAGGCCGCCACTTGAAGCGTTGGTGAACAATGATGTCATGGAAGATCAGATAAAAGAGACCATAGCAGAAGATACCGAGCCCGACCGCGATTCCATATGGACTGTATTGAACTATGCTGAAATAGTAGATGAGCGCGATAGAGGGGATACTGAATACAACGGCGAACCAGTCGTTTCGCTCCAGGGCATGGTCATGCTTGGTATGGTGCGATCGATGCCAAATCCAGAGAAAACCATGCATTACGTATTTGTGCATGAACCAGGCAACAAACTCCCAGAAGAGGAACGTCCCGAAGGTGATCAAGGAGCAAATCGCAATAGTAGTACTGTCTATTTGGTTCATTTGTTCTTGAAGTAGGCCTCCAGCACTTGAAAGCGATGGTCAAAAATACGGTTTACTTGACGCCCCACAAAAAGCCAGTTGGCCAGCCGTCCGAGCGGCCCAAGCGGGATAGCGTATTTGACTTCGTCGGTCATTTCAACGCCACTATCTTTTTCAACGAAAGTGTGTGTGTGGTGCCACTGAGCGTAAGGACCGACAAGCTGTTCGTCCGAGAAACTGATTAGGTCTTTTACTCGGGCAATCTCGGTTATCCAGGTAACCCGGATCAGCGGGAGCACCGTAATCTTGTATTTGATGATTTGGCCCTCGTGCATTTTCTCATCCCCAGAATGAGACACAATGGTGAAATTCATGTGCTTCGGTGTTATTTCTCCAAGATTCTTAGGAGAGGAAAAAAAATCCCACGCCGTTTGCAGGTCTATGGGAAGGAACTGTTTGCGGTAAAGCGTGTAGATTTTCATTGCAGGGATAACAAAGCGTTGCCCGAATTGTTCCTTGCGCTGCGTTTTTCTGTTATTGAAGCGCTGATTTGTATGCCAAAAGTACCCGCTTTCTTGCTTGGTCGTGGTTGACAATAGGGGTTGGATAGTCCGGAGTATTCCATTCGGGTACCCATTTCCTGATATAGATGTTGTCAGGGTCAAACTTCTCTGTTTGGAGATAGGGATTAAATACCCGGAAATAGGGTGCTGCATCGCATCCGCTTCCTGCAGCCCATTGCCAGCCGCCGTTGTTGGAGGCCAAGTCAAAGTCCAGCAACTTTTTCGCGAAGTACGCTTCGCCCCATCGCCAATCGATGAGCAGGTGTTTGGTTAGAAAACTGGCTACAATCATGCGAACCCGATTGTGCATAAAACCGGTTGTGTTTAGCTCACGCATACCGGCGTCAACGATGGGGTAGCCCGTTTGGCCCTCGCACCATTTTCTAAATTCCTCCGGATTATTCCTCCAGGTGATTCGGTCATAGGCAGGCTTGAAAGACTGGGTCGTGACGTGTGGAAAATGCCAGAGAATCATATGATAGAACTCACGCCATATCAATTCATTTAGCCAGGTTTCATTGGTCTTACTGGCAAGTTTTACCAAAGCCCGTATACTCAGGGTGCCAAAGCGGAGGTGGACGCCCAATCGGGATGTGCTTTCGATACCTGGGTAGTTGCGTTGTTCGGTGTATTTCTGGATGATCGAAGTGCGGATCACCCGTTTTGGAAGTGGAATAGTAGAGGGCATGAATCCGATATCCGCAAGCGAAGGTAGCGGAATCAGTTCTGTTCTCTTCAGGTTGCCAAGGTATTCAGTTTTTGTATACTGAACAGGTGATGCTGTGGCAAATCGCTCTTTCCACTTTCGGCTGTACGGCGTGAATACCGTATACGGCAAGCCGTTGTCTTTGGTGACTTCATTTTTTTCAAAGATCACCTGATCTTTGAAGGTGGTAAAGGGTATGTTTTTCTTCCTCAGTACTTCTGTTATTGATTCGTCACGTTTCCGGGCATAGGGCTCGTAGTCGTGGTTGGCATACACCGCAGCCGGATTGAGTGCCGAAAAGATGGCTTTTGGATTCCCCTTCAGCACAAGCAGGGAGGACCCGATCTGATTCAATTCCTGCTGAAGGCGCTGGAGACATTCGTGGATAAAGGAAACGCGTGCGTCAGCGGGATCTTCGAGGCGATCGAGAATGACATCGTCAAAAATAAATACAGGCAGAACCTCGCGATTTTCTTTCAGCGCATGAAAGAGGCCTGTATTGTCTTCGAGCCTCAGGTCGCGACGAAACCAAAAAAGCGTGGTTTTTGAATCAACCAGCTTTTGTGCTTGCCGTAGGGTGAAGGCGCTCAATTTCTTTTTCTAGTTCTTCGATTGCCACTATGTTATCAGCATATAGGCGGAGATTGCCTGAACGCTGGGTGTGCATGGCCTCTTCCAAGAGCTTCTTTCGCTTCTTTTGGAGGTCTTCTAACGGGTCTTTTTTGAATATGCTAAACATGCCTATTTAACAGCTTCGAGGTCTATTTGTTCAGAAGGAATTCCCGGGTGTTGCCGTTGTAACCGCAGGACCCGGGCCGCACACCATACTCTGACGGTCATTCCAGTTTCGTCAGCAGTTCTTCCAGGTTGAAAGGCTTCTTCGCTTCCACACGGATTTGTTCCAGGTAGAGTTGGATCTTTGCAACGGCGGCATCGGAAATCTTTTTGAATTCCGGGTCGTCGCGGATATATTCCGTGAAGGGATCCAGACTGTTCATCCAGATAATCAGTCCCGGTCGGATATTTTTGTAGTTGCTAAGCGCCTCCTTCCGGTTTCCGAGCGCAGCATGGATACGGGCATGGTGAAAGGGGTTCTCGCCGCGCGAAAGACTGTAGGCTAATGATTTCTGAAGGACTTGGCGGCCGGAGTCTTCGCGGTGTGTCTTCATCAAGACCAGGCCAACGTCTATATCGCGGTAGTCGGTCTTGGCGTAGGCAGCCTCAGCCTCCTTCCATTTGCGGGAGAACAGATAGAATATCCCAAGAGACTTAAAGTAACTGACAGAGTCGTCCTCGTAATATCGTTTCACGATTGGCTTCCATTCTTCCAGACTCTTAAGGGATGAGTGTACCACCAAAGAGAATTCGAACCGAATTATTTCACGGGATTGAGGATCGAGCTTCTTTGCCAGATCCAGGTACTTCCTTAGTGAATCTTG
>JANNAZ010000015.1:0-4227 GCA_031384895.1 Cyclobacteriaceae bacterium
AGTCCGACAAGTACGCTGAATTATCCTGTGACCATGCAAACTGAATTGCCTGCGCCATTCCCTGGTTGCTTTAAAACGACACCGACCAAGACCGTGACCATTTATCCGAATGTAATTACCAACGTACTTCCGAATAAATCATCCATATGCAGCGGGGAGATTATTTCCTTTATGAACTCAAGCGTAGGTACAACCTTCCAGAATTGGTCATTCAGAGTGCAAGGGCAAATCCCTGAAACGGTTATGGGGAGCACATTCAATATGAATTTCGCATTTACTAATTTGACCGCTGCAAATCCGATCATCTACGAAGTCATCTACAGGACGGGAAATGTTAATTGTCCAGCTCCTGATGTAATCATGCCCATCCAAGTATATCGGTTTTCCACCGCAGCGTTTACCGTTGGGGTTGTGCCACCGTTCATCAATGGGGAATCACTTGTGCCATTCACAAACACATCAAGCATAATCGACGGAGTTGCATTTACCTATGATTGGGTGTTTGGACCGGACGCTCAGCCGGCAACCTTGTCGGGAACAACACCGGGAATCATAAGATACGTTAGCCCTGGACCTAAGGATATTACGCTTACAGTAACAAATACACAATCTGCACTTTGCAAGACCACGATTACTGTTCCGATTAACATAATTCTGCCTCCTCTGGTTGCCAAGTTTGACGTTGATCCGAAGGAGTCGTGCTTCCCTGCGAAGATTCGGGTCAATACGGATCCGTTAATCACGGAAATCACAGGTGATGTTATTGAATGGACCGTCCTCGATCAGAACAACCGCGTGGTCGCTACATCCAGTGGGGTATTTCCAGAGTTTAACATCCCCGCCGAAGGACAGTACACGGTGAAGTTAAGGTCTTCAAGTTCACAAACTGGCCAAACGGTTACTGCGACACCTGTTCAAATCGTTGTTTTTGGAAAACCTTTCGCATCCTTCGATGCCCGCCCCGATGTGGTATTCGTGCCGGACACGGAGCTTCAGGTCACAAATTTTAGTACTAACCCGGAAGATCTTCAGTTTGCCTGGGACTTTGGTGACGGCGATGTCCTGGTTGGACCTCCTGCTCCAGCAACCGATGTTCCAGTGCCAACGGGCGAGCACAATGGAAGAACAAAGGGTACGTACGAGGAGCCCATTCACATCTACAAGGTCGAAGGGCTCTATGACTTGACTATGTTTGCCAACTTTGATCATGGAAATGGTGTGGTGTGCTCGGATACATTGAAACACCAAGTCCAGGCCAGACAGGGCGGGGTAACCAAAGTGCCTAACGCCTTTACACCAAGTTTGAATGGCCCTTCCGGTGGACAAAGCGGCAACGGTGGTAGCGGAACGTTTAATGATGTCTTCCTGCCGATTGTTAAAGGAGCTGATGAATTCAACCTGCAGATTTATGACCGCTGGGGTAACCTGATATTTGAAAGCAACAATTCGCAGGTCGGATGGGATGGATATAATATCGATAATAAACTACTTCCTGCTGGTGTTTATGTATACAAGCTAACAGTACGACTCTCTGACGGGCAGCGGTCTACTCAACTTGGTGATGTCACCATGATCCGGTAATTTTATGAGAATGCAGCGGAATAGTATTTTATATATTGGGGTATTCTTGTTGATGGCAGTTAGTGCCCATGGACAGGATCCGCTGTTTTCCCAGTACTACCAGTCGCCGTTATACTTGAATCCGGCCTTCACGGGCAACACACCGCAGCAACGGCTGACATTAAACCACCGACTTCAGTGGCCCAACCTTCCACAAGCATTTGCAACCTTTGCTTTTTCTTATGACATATGGGTAGGGGAGTTGAATAGCGGTTTTGGAATCCTAGCCACAACGGATAAAATGGGATCGGCAGGATGGAGAACGACGAATGTGAACCTGACCTATAGCTACAAGATTCGCATTAGTGACAAGTGGGTTTTTTCTCCTGGCCTTGCCTTTGGTTACGGAATCAACGGATTGGATCGGAGCAAGCTTTCGCTGGGTGACGGGTTGGAATACAACAACCAATCTCTGGATCCAGATCTCAACCGACTAGGCAACCAGCAGTACTTTGATTTTAGTGCTGGGTTTTTATTGTATTCATCAATCTACTGGATTGGTGGGTCATTCAATCATATGAATGAACCCAATATGTCGATTCTCAATGATGTGACCCGACTCCCTATGAAGGTTACTTTCCATGGCGGTGCAAGAATTCCGCTAAGTGGCGGCATGAGAACTTCCAGCAAGGTTTCTTATTTTACTCCTTCTTTTGTCTATCAGGCTCAAGGAAATATTTCTCAGTTCAGTTTGGGAATTAATTATCATATCGATCCGGTATTTATCGGGCTGTGGTACCGTGGCAAGCCATGGGAGGAAAGCATAATTGGCACCGTTAATCATGATGCCCTGGTCTTGCAGTTGGGCATGTATCTGGATAAACTTACTATCGGCTACAGCTACGACTTTAATATTTCTCCAATTGCTACTGCCTCAGGAGGAGCTCACGAAATCTCCTTGATGTACGAGTTTAGCGCCAAACCGATTAGCCGCGGCGTCAAGAAGAGAAATCGCCTGATTCCTTGTCCTACCGGAGGCCGCAATGCAGGGTTCTACGGCAAGTAGTCTCAGGTTATTGATCCACAATATCTACCTCTTTTTCTCATACTAACTGGATCGACTTATCTTCTTGGTCATCCCAATATGAAATATGTTTCGAGCCTACGGCTCTCTATTGACTAGGGGTTCCAGACGACGGATTAAAATCCGTCGTTATAAAATGTTTTGAACCTACGGCTCTCTCAAGAGTTATGAAAGGTTACAAGAGGCGTAGCCTCGACCCGATATTGTAACAAGGGGCTTCAGCCCGTTGGAAAAGGAAAGACAAATGATAATTGAGAACCGTAGGTTCGTCCCATCTAAATAGGCTCCGTCACTGACCTGCCGTAATCCGCATCTTGTCGGCGTAATATGCCATTCACCCCTTAAGGTGGTTCCCTTATACGATTTACACTAATCTACTCTTGTCTAAGCTGGCCTTAATTGATTGTTACACAATCAACTATGGTCTATTTTGTTTGGTTTGTCCGAAGT
Source organism: Cyclobacteriaceae bacterium (assembly GCA_031384895.1). Taxonomy (GTDB): domain Bacteria; phylum Bacteroidota; class Bacteroidia; order Cytophagales; family Cyclobacteriaceae; genus ELB16-189. The sequence goes on from JANNAZ010000015.1 coordinate 3,095, forward strand.
GTTTTTGTCACACTGCTGTTGCTAATTGCCAACTCAGCCGCTCAGGCTCAATGCGGAGGCATTCTTGAGCCTGGCTTCGCGTTTTTGACGAGCAGCCGCGGATGCGCCCCGTTTACCGCAAATCTTCAGACCATTTACCTCTCCTCCGTTCCAGGCACTCAATATTTTGTCCAATGGGGTGATGGAAGCCCGGAGCAGACATATGTTCAGGTGGGCGGCGTCGGCGTCACGATGACGCATACGTACCCGTTGGCCTCTGTCAATTGCGGCTACGATGTTGTGATTGATGCATCAAATGCCTGTAACCCACGCGGCAGCGTAGTGCCAATCAACACCCAAGTTATCGTATGGACAAATGATGTGGTCTCCATAAACCCAGGTACAATTCGCGTATGCGCTGGTTTTGCCGCAACCCTGCAGTTTACGGATAACAGTACCTGGAATTGCTTTCCCCGCGCCACACGGGAGAACAACGAACCGCGCTGGATTCAATGGCTATATGGCACGGGATTACCCGGGATTCAGATACCAGGCATTCAGGTAAACGGAGTTAGCCCGGGTGGCTTTCCCTATCTGGATCCAGCGCCCGTGCGCAACCCGATGTATCCGGTCCTGGCTCCAGGACAGGTCACCTTGCCAATCAATGTTCCGGCCGCAGCTCCAGCCGATATTGGCAAAGAGTTTGAGATCACGCTGAAGAACTGGAATCAGTGTAATCCGTTCGACAATAATCTTCTTGATGGCAATGCCTTCAATCCGGTAGGAGGGAACTTGGTCAACGGAGACAACGCGCCTCAGGTGACAACAGCGCGAATTGTGATTGTTCCCTCCCCTCAACCTGATTATGTTACCCGTCTGGGTGCAGCCGGCGGCCCCATTCAAACTGTTTTCTGCATTAGTGATTTGATCTACTTTGACAACAACACGCCGCCCATTGGTGGGGCTTCGTTTCAACATCAATGGGAGTTTTTTGACAATGCAACTGGAACTGGCGTGCCGCTAAGTACCTCGACAAATACCAATCCATCATTTACTTACAACAGCGCAGGCAGGGTCTTTGTCGGTTTCACGACTACCAATGGAAAAAATACAAAATTCACACCCTTAAAAGCGGGCATACCTTATTATATGTT
>JANNAZ010000111.1:0-6753 GCA_031384895.1 Cyclobacteriaceae bacterium
GGGCGAAATCTGCAGGGGTACCCCTTACTTTTCAAACGTCTGTCTCGAAACCGTCGGAGGTTACACTAATACCCTTCTACAAGACAGTGGATCAATATTACAATGTATACTGGGATTACTTTACCCAGGATGAATGGACAAAGCGAGAAGGGGATTACCTGGCTCAACGGAAATACGAAGCCGATATTGAAGAGCGCACGATTGATATCATGCGCCTGGGCGAGATGCAGCCGGAGCGGGACCATAGTCTGAAAGCAAGTGAGAAGTCATACTCCAGTGACGCGCTGGGAAGAAGAGGCCGAGAGGCGAGGGGCGGCGGATTCTTCTCTTTTAATATGACCGTCTTGGCAGATACACCAAGTAATCTCTTGTGCACTTATATCGGCGATGATCAGAACCGGGGTTTTGACCTCCTGGTAGATGGCGTCAAGATTGGATCGCAAGTGCTCAACGGGGCAGCCGCCGGGCGGTTCTTTGATGTGAGCTATCCCATTCCAAATGAACTAGTGAAGGGCAAATCAAAAATTGAAGTGCGCATTCAAGGACATCCGGGTAAAACAGCGGGTCGGGTTTTTGGATGCCGCATCCTACGAAACTGAAATGATTGTTGATTCCGAGATAAAAGCCAAGAATTCAAAAGCGGAGGGAAGATATCCCCGGGCAGCGCGTTATGTAGTGGCAGTCGACTGCATCATATTTGGATTTGACGGCAAACACCTTAAGCTTCTTCTGGTGCGCCGTGGCTTTGAGCCGGAGAAAGGAAAATGGAGTTTGGTCGGCGGATTTGTTCAGCCGTGCGAAAGTGTGGAGATGGCTGCCGAACGCGTGCTGAAGAAGCTTACTGGGCTCGAAGGGGTTTACATGGAGCAGCTTCAAACATTTGCCGATCCCAGCCGTGATCCGGTTGAGCGGACCCTCTCTGTCGCTTTTTATGCCTTGTTGGACATTCATCAATATGAGAAGCAACTCACGGACGTGGGTCATCCGGAGTGGTTCTTATTAAATGATATTCCATCCTTGATTTTTGACCATACTGACATGGTGGCTATCGCAAAAGCAAAACTTCGTGCTCAGGCTGTAGCTCAACCTGTACTCTTTGAGCTGCTCCCGGCGCGGTTCACCCTTCCGATTCTCCAACAGCTATACGAAAGTGTTTTCGAACGAGTGCTTGACAAAAGAAATTTCAGCCGTAAGATTCTTTCCAGTGGACTGTTGGTCAAGACAGGCAAGAAAGAAAAGAGCCGGTCAAAGAAGGGTGCCTTTTATTATACGCTGGACAAGCGGAAGTATCGGACCGCCTTTCAGTCTATTGTCAATGGACTTCCTGTAAAAGAATACTGAAATGACAGCCTTTGTGATTGGTGTTGATTTTGGGACAGACTCCGTGCGTGCGGTGTTGGTTGACACAAGCAATGGAGGTGAGGTAGCATCTTCCGTTTTCCTCTATCCTAGGTGGCGGGATGGTTTATATTGTGACCCCTCGGCGGGTCAGTTTCGTCAGCATCCACAGGATTATTTAGATGGGCTAGAGCATTCTATAAAAGATTGCATCAGGCAGGCTGGAACGGAAGCGAAAATGAATATCAGGGCAATCTGCATTGATACAACTGGATCGACACCGGTAGCTGTCGATCGGCAGGGAATCCCCTTGGCGCTGCGCGCTGAATTTGCCGATAATCCGAACGCCATGTTTGTCTTGTGGAAGGACCACACGGCAACACGCGAAGCGGCAGAGATCAATTCACATAGCTCAAAATTTGCGACAGATTACCTGCAATTCGTAGGTGGAATATATTCTTCGGAATGGTTCTGGGCGAAACTCCTTCATGTGCTTCGTGTTGATGAAGGTGTTCGTGACGCTTGCTACTCTTGGGTGGAGCATTGCGATTGGGTTCCGTTCATGTTAACCGGAGGTGAGGATGTTCATCAGATGAGGCGCGGCGTCTGCTCAGCAGGGCACAAGGCATTGTGGGCTGCCGAGTTTGGTGGCTTACCTCCCGAAGATTTTTTCGTCAACTTGGATGAGCGACTTAAGGGATTTCGGGCACGGTTATTCTCGGAAACATTCACAGCTGATCAACCTGCAGGCAAGCTGTCAGCGAAATGGGCCTCCAAATTGGGGTTAACTACCGATGTACTGGTTGGTGTTGGAGCATTTGATGCGCACATAGGTGCGGTAGGCGGACAAATAGAACCCTATCACCTGAGCAAGGTAATGGGCACTTCGACATGTGATATGTTGGTTACGCCTCGTGAGGAGATGAAGGGAAAACTTGTGCGAGGAATCTGCGGCCAGGTGGATGGCTCTATTATTCCGGGAATGACAGGCCTTGAAGCGGGGCAGTCAGCCTTCGGTGATACGTATGCATGGTTCAGAAATATTCTGGGCTGGCCCATTAACAACCTGATGAAGGATAACCCCGCTGTGGCGAAGTCGATGATGGAAAGCATCCTTCCCGAATTGTCGCGACAGGCAGAAAGACTTCCCCTCCATGAAGATGATGTGCTGTCGCTTGATTGGTTGAATGGGAGAAGAACGCCGGATGCTAATCAGGAATTAAAAGCTGCAATTTCAGGGATGAACCTGGCTACCGACGCGCCAGCGTTGTTCAAATCGCTAGTAGAGTCAACTTGTTTTGGGGCTCGGGCCATCGTCGATCGCTTTGTGGCGGAGGGAATACCGGTGAAGGGCCTGATCGGACTGGGCGGCGTGGCTAAAAAATCGCCTTATGTTATGCAGACGATGGCAAGCGTGATGAACATGCCGCTGCGGATTCATGCATCAGATCAAACGTGCGCAGCAGGTGCGGCCATGTTTGCGGCAACGGTAGCAGGGATTTATCCGCGCGTGGAGGAGGCGATGGCTGCGATGGGCCAGGGATTTGAAAAAACATTTGAACCTGACCCAGCCGTTCGATCGGTATATGAAAGACGATATGTGCGTTACCAGAAGCTTGGAGAACAGAACCAATTAAACACATTGCGATGAGCAAATACGATTCAATCAGACAGGAGGCGCTCGAAGCTAATCTTCGGTTGCCCGAACTTGGCCTTGTAATTTTCACATTCGGAAATGTTAGTGTTTGCGACCGGAAGCTCAATGCTTTTGCCATTAAGCCAAGCGGTGTTCCGTATGCTAAGCTTGAAGCGGAGATGATGCTGATCGTGGACTTTGATGGAAAGACGCTGGAGGGAGACCTTCGGCCATCGTCGGATACCCTGACGCATGCGGCCCTCTACAAAGCCTGGAGGGAAATTGGTTCAGTCGTACATACTCATTCAACGTATGCGACAGCCTGGGCGCAAGCCCAAAGAGATATTCCGATCCTCGGCACCACCCATGCGGATTATTTGGCCGGAGATATTCCATGTGCGCCACCAATGGACGAGGCCTTGGTGAAAGGGAATTATGAGCAGCAAACAGGCCAACAGATCATTAATTGCCTTGCTGAAAGAAAGCTGGACTACCGCGAAGCGGAGATGATACTTGTAGGTAGCCACGCGCCGTTTTGTTGGGGCAAGGATTCACGCAAGGCGTTGTACAATGCGGCTATCCTGGAGGAAATCGCGCGAATGGCGACCCTGACGTTGCAAATCAATCCGAAAGCTCCGCGGCTAAGCGACGCGTTGATTAGAAAGCACTATTCACGTAAACATGGTCCGGATTCTTATTACGGACAGTAGAAATTTAGATGAATCAGAAAAAACCTTGCTCACAAAGAGCGCAAAGAAGACAGACCGAATTCACTTCGCGGACTTTGCGGCTTTGCGTGAAACAAATTACGCTCAACAAACAGGATAAAATTTAGCCTTTGGAACATACTATGAATCAAAAAGAATCTGAAATCTGGTTTGTAACCGGCAGTCAACATTTGTACGGCGATGAAACCCTACGTCGTGTAGCGTCACATGCGGAAGAGATTTCCCGAGGACTGCTCCCGAATTCTAAAATATCGGCTCGTGTTGTTTGCAAACCGGTAATGACGAGCCCTGATGAAATCAGGAAGCTCTGCCAAGAGGCCAATCATCAAGATGCCTGTGTTGGGTTGGTTCTCTGGATGCACACATTTTCACCAGCTAAGATGTGGATCGGTGGCTTGAAAGTAGCAACCAAGCCTATTCTTCACTTGCATACACAGTACAACAGGGAAATTCCCTGGGGTGAGATTGATATGAACTTTATGAACCTCAATCAGTCGGCACATGGCGACCGCGAGTTTGGGTTCATCATGTCTCGCATGCGGCTGAACCGCAAAGTAGTCGTTGGTCATTGGAGTGACCCTGAAGTCATTCGGCAGGTTGATGTGTGGATTCGGGCGGCACTGGCATGGAACGATTGGCAAGGCGCGCGCTTTTGCCGGTTTGGGGACAACATGAGACAGGTTGCCGTTACGGAAGGTGATAAGGTAGAGGCCGAAATTCAATTCGGGTATTCTGTAGATGGCTACGGCATTGGGGATCTCGTAAAAGTTATCAACGAGGTAAGCGATCTCGAGGTGGATCGATTGGTGTCGGAGTATGACCACACTTACGTCATGGCCTCCGCGCTGCAAAAAGGAGGAGCAAACCGAACCTCCCTTCTGGAAGCGGCAAAAATTGAACTTGGCATGCGCCAGTTCTTGGAGGCTGGCAGGTTCAAGGGGTTCACGACGACATTTGAGGATTTGCATGGGCTGGCACAACTTCCCGGCATTGCCGTTCAGCGACTCATGGCTGATGGTTATGGTTTTGGCGCTGAGGGTGATTGGAAAACGGCCGCCCTGGTGAGAGCGATGAAAGTAATGGGTGAGGGCCTTCCGGGTGGAAATTCATTCATGGAAGATTACACCTATCACTTTGCCTCAGGCAACAACCAGGTATTGGGAGCACATATGCTCGAGATTTGCCCCAGCATCGCTTCCGGGAAACCCAGTTGTGAGATTCATCCCTTGTCCATCGGTGGGAAGGCCGACCCGGTTCGTTTGGTGTTTGGTGCTGGGGCGGGACCTTCCCTCAATGCGAGTATGATTGATTTGGGAAACCGGTTTCGACTATTGGTTAACGAAGTTGATGCTGTTGAAGCCCAGCACCCGCTGCCAAAACTTCCGGTTGCACGCGTCTTGTGGAAACCCCTTCCGGACATGCAGACTGCCTGCGCCGCATGGATCCTTGCCGGTGGAGCGCACCACACATGCTTCAGTCAGAACCTGGCAATAGAACACGTGAATGATTTTGCGGAGATGGCGGGAGTAGAATTGGTTCGCATCTCGAAGGGCACGACAGTAGTTCAGGTTAAGAATGAACTTAGGTGGAATGAGGCGTCCTATCGGTGATGTGCAAAGGGTGCCTCACCTCCGGGCCCTCTCCGAAGGGAGGAGACCGAATAACTCATACCTCGACAAAGCGTTCCAGCGTATAGGCCTGGGTTCTTTCTGAGAAGAGGGTTTTTACCCGCCCCCACACGCTGCCAAAAAGTTCTGACTTGCGGTAGTTTTCCAGAGACTGTAGCTGATCCCAATGGCTCAGCGTAGTGTAGCAGAATGGATCTTCAGGATCTTTCAATAGCTGGAGATGAGAGCATCCTGGAAAATTCCGTATGGCGACTTTGTGTTGATTGAAGATTTCGAGAAACTCTTCGATACCGGCTTGGGTGAAATGCATACGGACAATTCGAATGAACATGGGAATAGTGGATAGTGGATAGCGGATAGTGGTTAGTTATTGGTGGCCTGAAGGGATTTTATTAGACCATGGATTAGCTTGTTGATTTCATAACATTTTAACTGTAATTGATTGCCGGCCTCTTTTGTAAGAAAGTTCAAATTCAGTGATACTTGAATCTGCGTTTCAAGTTCTGCTAGTGACCCTTTTGAAATACCTAAAAACTGCTTGAATTCTCCTGTGCTGTTCCGGGCTTGACCCTCAGATACGTTAGAAGGGATAGAAACCGCGGCCCTACGCATTTGTGATGTCAAACCGTAGATTTCTTCTTTGGGAAAATTTGAAGTGTTCTTATAGATCTCGGTAACCAAGTCCATTGATTTCTGCCATACAATAAGCTCCCGGTAGCTCTTCAGTGCGCTCATTTTTCATAAGTCATATGCTATGCTAATAACGGAATGCTGAGTATTTGCTTCCTACTTATCCACTGAATGTTTACCAGACAATAAACCGCACCAACAATCCACTATCCACTAGTCACTATTCACTACCTTGAGCTTACTCCTCAAAGAGTATGTTCACCGGACTATCGTAGCTAAGTCCCAACAATTCACTCGCATTCCCTTTATAAATCCCAATTTCTAGAACGCCCGCACTATTAAAGAGCAGGAAGCAGTCTCCCTGTTCCGCCTGATTGTAGTTGGTATGAATTCGCTTGAACTTTTCCCCGCCAAACTGAACAGTAAAGAGTTTCCCCTTGCTCAGCAGATCAAAGGCTTCCTGTTGAATGTTCGTGATGAGGTTGCCGAACCGGTCGACCCGGATGACGTGACCGAGAATCTGCTTCCGGGTGGTCTTGACGTGCCGATCCATCATCTTCCGGTAGGTTGCCAATGACTTGCCCAGCGTAAGTATGGACACTCCGCTGGCCAGGCGGGCTGCTGCGGGTGCGAGGATATCCCTTTCTGGAAACGTGGAATTGATCGGATTTATCGCATTGAGTTCTACCACGTTTTGCTGGGGTTTCTCGCTGATAAGCCCAAGGAGTCCGTTGTCGACACCCACAAGGAAGTGATCTTCCAGCTGAATGGCAATGAAGGCATCTCCGGGGCT
>JANNAZ010000133.1:0-7479 GCA_031384895.1 Cyclobacteriaceae bacterium
CAGTTAAACTGCCGGTGAATTCGAATATTGATGACACCGAGTATGTGTCAAAAATGGAGACCAATATTTATATGTCCAACCAGTTACTAAAAGACGTAGACTATATGAGTATGTGGCATGGTCTTGAAGTGCGTGTTCCATTCCTTGATATTGATCTTATTTCGAAGGTTGGGGCCATTAGACCTTCCAACAGGCATAAGAGGGGATGGCCAAAATACCTCCTTACGGCATCAAACCAGCATATCCTGTCACCTAAAATCATATTTAGAAAGAAACTCGGGTTTACTTTCCCTATGGAGAAGTGGATGAGGAATAGCAAGGAAAGGTTCAAATCCCTTGTAAACGCGGACAAAAGTGCGCTCAAATTGATCCATGCATTTGACAAAGGGCGCGATCACTGGAGTAAATACTGGAGCCTTGCCGTTCTGAAACATTTCAATGACAATTAGTGGTTGAGCAAGTTGATTGGCAGGGGAAAATAATGACTTACTGAGATGGGGAATTTGCATTGGTTATATGATATTCTTCTTGTAGTTGCGTTTGTACTGATCTATTTCCTACTCATCTGGAAGGCCGGAAAAATATTCTCCATACTTTATTTGTTTTTATTCGTGTATTTTCTTCAGTACATCTTTTCAACCTATTTGATTTACAATGAGTATGATGTTCTGCGGGTACAGATGCCCATCAAGCAGGAACAATATTTTACATATGCTTTGCCGGCCTGTTTGTTTCTTTTTGCTGGCGTATTCCTCTTTAATAGAGATGTATCGATCACCAGCCTGGTAAGGAGAATTGATTCGAGGCTAGCCCTCAGAATGGGATATTTACTTTTGATCATATCTTACACCATTGACTTCATTGCGTTTGTGGGAATTACTCCATCGCTGACATCGATCTTTTCTTTTACAACCTACCTTAAATACCTCGCTGCGTTTTGTTTCTTGTTTACTGCTTCAAAATTGAACTATGCCTGGATAGTTGTGATTTATATGCAGCTGGCGTTTTCGGTGCTTCAGGGCGGCGTATTTATTGATTTCTTTGTCTGGAGCACTTATTTGTTTTTCCTGGCATCTGTAAAATTCAATTTTTCATTTTGGCTGAGGGCCTCATTTATCCTGATCGCTGCTCCAATATTGATCCTAATTCAGGGAGTTAAGAAAGAATACAGAACCGCCACATGGATCAATCAAAAGGAGGCGAGTCTGACGTTATTAACAGAATTGGCCATTGAAAAGAATAAGAAGAATGCTGATTTGCCGTTTTCGCAATCGGATGGGGTGATCAGTACGGTTGGCCGGCTTTCGCAGGGCTGGCATTTGGGTCTTACTTTGAAGCGTGTACCCAAGGTAGTTCCATTGTCGGATGGACAGGAATTACTGAGTGATGTCACTTCGTCCCTTCTGCCCAGGGTACTTTTCCCGGAGAAGAAAACGGTTGGCTCCCAGGAGAAGTTTTACAAGTATACGGGTCACAAATTGAGCGAGACAACCGCCATGACCATCGGAGTGGTTGGCGATTTCTATATTAATTTCGGACGCTGGGGCTCCTATCTTGCTTTATTCATATTTGGTGCGGTAGTAGCAAAGCTGCTTTATTATTTTATAACTCGGTACGTGTTGCCGGACCCGATCAATATTATTTGGGTTCCTTTTATACTGAGTTACCTAATACGAGCCAATAATGATTTTTATATGGTCTTCAATTGCCTGTTTAAAGGCTTCCTGATATTCCTATTTGTTAATTATTTACGGAAACAACTTTGGCCGGCCAGATTAGTGAAATAGTGCCGCCTGTAAAGAAAAGAATTCTCCTTCTTTACCCCTACTACTGGCCAAACTACAAGGCGGGCGGACCGGTCCAGTCCTTGTTCAACCTGGTCGGATTTTTCAAATTGTCTGCCGATTTCTATCTGGTAGCGCTGGATATAGATATAGATGGATCTCATCCAGCAAGAGGTCTTAAGGTCAATGAATGGAGCAATGGTCCTCATGGGGAACGTATTTACACAGTATCGACCATGTCTCCCAGGGTGTTGTTCAACGTCATTCGGGTGCTAAGGCCGGATGTCATTCTCCTGAATGGCATGTTCAACGCAAGGACTACACTTTTTGGGCTCCTCTTTGGCAGGTGGTTTGGTGCGAAAATTGTCATTTCTCCCAGAGGAATGCTTCAGGACTGGGCCTTGAGAAGAAGGAAAATGGTGAAGAAGATCTTCTTGTTGGTCTTCAAGCGATTGGTTAAGCATGATGACAAATGGCATGCGACTGACAGGCAGGAGATGAATGATATCCATCGGATTTTTGGACCAGACCGGCAAGTTTTCATTGCGTCAAACGTACCCAGAGAATTGTCGGATAATAAGGCAATTGGTTTTCCTGCCGAGTCCGGTGAGATCAGGTTGATTTATCTTTCACTGATTAACCCCAATAAGAATCTGCATCTCATCATGGACGCTGTCAACCGGGCTGATGACAGAGTTACACTCGATATTTTCGGACCCATCATCGATAAGACCTATTGGGAGTTTTGCCGCATGAATTACGGGGGCCCGAGAGTTTCATACAAAGGGCCTGTTCCTCCATGGGAAATTCCGGCTCTTTTCTCCCTGTACCATTTCTTTGTGCTGCCCACTGAAGGAGAAAGTTTTGGGCATGCGATCTTCGATGCACTTGCTTGCGGGCTGCCAGTGATTATCCCGCGTACCACTCCATGGCAGGACCTGGATAGCTTGCAGGCTGGATTGTATTTTGACCTAAAGGAGGAAGGTGATCTGTCAGGCATTTTATCTAAGATCAGTCAATGGAATTCATCTGATTATGACATGTACCGGATTGGCAGTTTATCCTACGCGAAGAAGTATTGGGAAGGGAAGGACTACTTCAAGGAGTATGGATTCTTATTGAAGTAGCTCGCCGACTACCGCCCTAACTATTTTATTGATATGACGATCATCCTCGGCCTCAATGCCTACCACGCTGACTCCTCCGCTGCCATCTATAAAGACGGAGTCTTGATAGCTGCCACAGAAGAAGAACGCTTCAGACGCGTAAAACACTGGGCTGGTTTCCCTTCCATGGCCATTTCGTTCTGTTTGAAAGAAGCTGGGGTCACGCTAGACCAAGTGGATCACATTACCATTGGCCGCGATCCCAGTGCAAAGTTTTCGAAGAAGATGTTATTCCTTGCACGGGATCCCTTTGCAGGTGTGTCAACGGTACGTGAACGCTTGACGAACAGAAATAAAATTTCGTCGCTTGAGAAGGAGTTTGCAATACATTTTGGGGTGGATGCCGGCATGATCAAACAAAAGATCAGGAATATTGAGCACCACCGCAGCCACATGGCTTCTGCTTTTTATCCTAGCCCGTTTGAGGAGTCTGCTATACTCTCCATTGATGGATCCGGTGACTTTACTACTACGATGATCGGTGTGGGGAAGGGTACCCGGATTGAGGTCCTTGACTCGATTGACTTTCCCGTTTCCTGCGGATTGTTTTATACGGCCTTCACCCAGTTCCTGGGGTTCCCGCATTACGGTGATGAATACAAGGTAATGGGATTAGCTCCTTATGGTCAGCCGAAGTATCTGGACAAGGTCAGCAAGGTTATCAGGTTCAAGGAAAATGGTTTGTTTGATTGGGATCATCGCTATTTTGCCTCACCTCGGGATGTGGTGATCACATACGGTAAAGATAATATCCCGCATGTGGGGAATCTGTTCAGCGACTATTTTGTCAACGTGTTTGGGCAGCCAAGGGGAAAGGATGATCCCCTTACCCAGGATCACAAGGACATGGCGGCCTCAGTTCAAAGAGTAACCGAAGAATTGATCATGCATTTGCTTGCCCACCTGCAAAAGCGGACCGGGCTCAAAAATGTCTGCATTGCTGGCGGCGTCGCTCAAAACTCGGTTGCGAATGGAAAAATAATTGGCCGCACTGGATTTGAAAGTCTTTACATTCCTCCAGCGGGCCATGATGCTGGATTGTCCATGGGATCGGCTTTGTACCAGTATCACCATGTCCTCGGCAAACCCAGGGTGGGGCCAACCTGGTCAGCGTATACAGGAAGTAAATTCAGCAATGAGGAAATTGAAATCATTCTGCGGAAAAAAGGAATTCAATACACAAGACTGAGCGACGATGTGCTTTATGAGAAAGTAGTTGCCAAACTCATCGAACCCGGTGTTGTTGGCTGGTTTTCAGGCCGGGCGGAATTTGGACCGCGGGCCCTGGGGGCACGGTCGATTCTGGCGGACCCTAGAAATTCAAAAGCTAAAGACTTGCTGAATCTTAAAATTAAGAGGAGAGAAAGCTTCCGGCCTTTTGCACCATCGATCCTGAAGGAATATACAGGAGAATATTTTGAAAAAGTTGAAGACGTCCCGTTCATGGAGAAAGTATTTCCCATCCGTTCTGAGAAACGCTCCATCATTCCTGCCGTAACGCATGTTGATGGAACCGGACGATTGCAAACGGTCATGAAAGAAGTATCGCCTCGTTACTACGCGCTCATTGATTGCTTTAGAAAAAGGACGGGCGTCCCAATCTTGCTAAACACCTCGTTTAATGAGAATGAGCCCATTGTCAATTCTCCGGAAGAAGCTCTGAATTGCTTCTTACGCACTGAAATGGATATGCTTGTGTTGGAGAACTGCTTGATTGAGCGATGAATTCTTTGCGCACTTTGCGAGAAACTCTGCGGCCTTTGCGAGAAAAGGTTCACGCAAAGTGCGCAAAGGAACCGCAAAGACAAATTTTACGGACAGGATGAAGATTTCCCTGCTCACTGTTTCCTTTAATTCCGCAGCAACCATTGGGCATACCATTGAGTCCATTCGTTCACAGGATTACAAGAACATTGAATACATCATTGTTGATGGTGATTCTAAAGACGGAACCGTTGAGATCGTTAAGTCGCATGAAGCTATAATTAGCAAGTGGATCAGTGAGCCTGACCATGGCATTTATGACGCGATGAACAAGGCTATCCGCCTGGCCACCGGGGATGTAGTAGGTATCATCAACTCGGATGATTTTTATGCCAGCCCGCAGATTCTTTCCTCCGTCGCTGATGCATTCTCAGATCCTTCCGTGGATGCGGTCTTTGGAGATCTGGTCGTTGTTGATCCCCAGAACCTGAGAAAAGTAGTTCGGCGGTATTCTTCCGCCCGTTGGAACCCTGAAAAATTCGCCTGGGGTTTCATGCCTGCCCATCCAACCTTCTTTGTGCGCAAAAAATTCTATGACGAGATTGGTGTGTTCAAAACCGACTATCACATCGCTGCGGATTATGAATTGTTGATCAGGTTCTTGTTTGTCCATCGACTCAGGTATCGCTACCTGCCGTTAACTATGGTTCATATGCGCAGGGGAGGAGTAAGTTCCCGTGGCCTGATGAGTAACATCATACTCAATCGGGAAATTCTCAGGGCCTGCAAGGAGAATGGAATCTATTCAAACGGGTTCATGGTGTATAGCAAGTACTTTCGGAAATTGTTTGAGTTAATTTGATGCAATTGGCTGCGTGAGGAAGGTTCTTATTACCGGTATTTCAGGATTTATTGGTGGGAACCTGGTTCATGCCTTTAAAGGGACCACGGGCGTTCAAATTTTTGGCCACAGTCGTAATCCTGTAGCACAACTTCCAGTCCAATGGCTTTCCGATATAAGCGCTGGGTCATTGGACGATGCAGGCATCGATACGGTTATCCATCTCGCCGGCATTGCGCATGACCTCAAAGGAAAATATACGGCAGCTGATTACCAGGCTGCAAATGTAGATCATGCGAAATCTGTTTTTGATGCGTTCAGGGAATCCGGGGCAACCCGATTTATCTTCTTCAGTTCCATCAAGGTCGTAGCGGACACAGCCCCCGAACCACTAGATGAGTCAGCGCAAGCATTGCCCTTAACCGAATATGGGAAGTCAAAGAGAAGGGCAGAGGAGTACTTGCTCTCTGTAGCGCTTCCAGATGTTAAGCGCTTCTACATCTTCAGGCCGTGCATGATCCATGGCCCTGACAACAAGGGTAACCTAAACGCACTGTTAAAATTCGTCAGGATGCCGGTGCCCTATCCGTTTGGCTCATTCAATAACCAACGGTCGTTTCTCAGCATGGAGAACTTGATTGCAATCATTCGAACCTTCATGTACAAAGACATACCCTCGGGCATCTTTCATCTGGCGGATAATGGATATCTGTCTACAAGGGAGCTCTATGAATTAATCTGCGGTGAGCTGGGAAAAAAGCCCTGGATTTGGAATCTTCCGCCAGCAGTGGTTAAAAGTGTTGCATCAGCCATAGGCAAGCAGGATGTGCTGATTAAATTGACGGAGGATATGAAAGTCTCCAACGCCAAATTGCTTCAGTACCTTGAAGAACCACTTCCTGTGGATATTCGCGAAGGGTTGAGACGCACAATACGTTCGATGAATGGATAGTCAGTTCCTGATATTTGTGATGATTGGCATTGGCCTCCTGGCCGCTGAACTTTTCTACTTCCGGATTGCTCGCAAGTTCAGAATTGTGGATCATCCGAATGACCGAAGCTCACATGTGAGGCCGGTGATTCGCGGCGGAGGTATTATCTTCTTTATATCAATCGTTTTTTGGTTTGTCCAGTCGGGCCTGGCATGGCCGTGGTTTGCTGCGGGCACGCTTATCATTGCTGTGGTGAGCTTCTTCGATGACATTACTTCGCTGAACCCTCTTGTCCGCGTCCTCGTTCAGCTTTGTGCCGTGTTGCTCTTGTTCACTCAACTTTGGCCAATTCATTGGCCTGGATATTTGCTGCTTCTCGCCGTGGTGATGTGCATTGGCACGCTTAACGCGTTCAACTTCATGGACGGGATAAATGGGATTACGGGGATATATGCATTGGTCACGCTGGTAACATTTGGTTACATTCAGATTTACTATCAACCCTTTACGGATATTTCGTTGCTGATCATCATGGCAATTGCTGTGTTGATCTTTCTCTTTTTCAATTTTCGCGTCCGGGCGCGATGCTTTGCCGGCGATGTGGGGAGCGTGACGATTGCATTTGTGTTGATCTTCATACTGCTCCAGCTGATCCATGTGACGCATAACTTGCTGTGGCCTTTGGTTTTTCTGGTCTATGGCACTGATTCGATTGTTACCATTGTATTGCGGATCAGAAGAAGAGAAAATATTTTTACGCCCCACCGCACGCATTTGTTCCAATACCTCTCCAATGAAATGAAATGGTCGCACCGGCGTGTGGCTATACTCTACGGGGGTGTTCAGGTCATCTTCAATCTGATTGTGATTGATTCACTATACAGGCACGAGATGGTACTACCGCTCGTTGCAGCGCTGATGTTTGTTCTCGTCTATTTGGTAGCCAGAAAAGGCGTGACTAGCCAAATTGAAGGGAGGATATTGTGAAAGGGCCTTTTTTTATTCATTTCTGTGCCAAATTCAGTTTGAAAGAGGTAGCTAAATTGCTACCT
>JANNAZ010000021.1:0-3911 GCA_031384895.1 Cyclobacteriaceae bacterium
ATCGGCTGTTCGCCGTTATCATTAGCTGCTGAACGCATCAATTACCGTATATCGAACCATTTCTCACCCATTTCCTGACTTAAACCATTAAGCGTTGCCGACCAGACACTATATATATATCATCCTAGAAATCTTGATTGGTCTGGCCGCTGCCCCTGCTTCTGGGCAGACGGATTCTGTCAAGAACATCATTGATTTAACGAAGTCCTATACAACAGCCATGGTGCATGGAGATGCGCCTAAAATCGACGGCCTGTCCAGCGATGTAGCCTGGGAAATGGTGCCTTGGGGCGGAGGTGACTTTCGGCAACGAAATCCGGATGCGGGGGCCGCGCCTTCCGTACAAACCTGGTTCAAGGTAGTGTATGATGCCAAAAATCTTTATATCCTGATCAAAAATTTGGATCCAGAGCCAAACAAAATCGTGAGCCGCATGTCACGACGTGACGGCTTTGATGGAGATTGGGTAGAAGTCAACATCGATAGCTATGCCGACAAGCGCTCAGTCTTCTCTTTTACAAGTTCCGTCTCCGGTCAATACCTTTGTGTTGAAGTTCACCTATCGCTTTGTATTATAGGTGATTCTTCTCAGGCCTTATTGTTGCTAATTTTTATTTGATGAGTTGTACCCGTTGATTTGCGGGATACACCCACTCCACACCGCGCTCCGTAACAATTGCATCATCTTCCAGGGGTATACGCAATTTCTTGCCGCCCCATTCAGGCATGGGTGTGTAGGCGAATAGCTCGATTGATAACAGATTAGTCGGCCTGACTATATATGTAAGCTGAACTGGCTGGAAGAAAGCGACTGAGGGTCCGGTGCCATGGCCCCAGTCTCCAACGGAGTGACACACCGTGATGACATCAGTTTTTTCGGTCGGGCTGGGTTTGTTGAACTCGATCTGCGTATAGCCGGCATCTTGCAAGGCCTTATAAACATTCGTCTCATTTTGTTTGGCTGCGATGCCAGGCTTGATGGTCCGGATAACAATCTGCCGAACATCAAGCGCCTTGTCAAAGGCATGCTGGATGCTTTTTGGTACTTCTTTTTCGCCGTCTTTCAGCACGTACGCCATACGTTTCATGTCGGTGTAATAGTTCATAAGCCCAACGCCCCAGTCGAGCATAAGGATATCGCCTCGTTGAATGATGCGATCGGTTGATGTTGCCTCGATGCCATTGGGACCGGTAACGTAAACTGAGGGCATCCCGAAAGAAGACTCCAGGTTATTCTTGAAGAGTTCTTCCTTCATCCACCAAGCAACATCTTCGAGCGTAGTCACACCCGGCGTAATCACTTCATTGGACAGGGCACGTTCGGCAATCCGGTAAGAATAGTTTCCGGCTTCAGCGAAGACTGCGATTTCACTGGCCACGTGCCTGGAACGGAAATCGGAAGCCAGCTTTTCTGCAGATATGAACCGGGCCTCGTATTTCTTTCCCAGGATCTCGGCCAGCTCCAGCCTACCGGTATAAGACATGCCGTCCGATCGCCCGAGGTCTTTGGACATGTTCAGGCCAATTTGCTTTGGATCGCGCTTGGTGATAAACTCTTTCAGCTCAGCTTCGGATCCAAAATAGTCGTAGGCCTTGGTTTCCTCCAGGAGGTAGCCATCGATGCCCAGTACAGAACGTTCAATGCGGGGTTTTCCAGTGTCGGTGAAAATGTAGTAGCCATTGTGCAGCACGTAGCCCTCGCCAAGGAATGAATAGAGCGGGTCAAAATTTCCTTCCCGGCACATGATAATCCACATGTCAATCTTGTTCTCGCGCATGACTTCTGGTAATACCAGGTCAAATTTGTCAAGCCGGATTTGGTTCAGGTTTCTCCATCGCCGGAAGGCCTCTTGCGAATACAGGTTGGTCAGCATCAGCAAAGCGCAAAGGGTAAGGGCGGTTCTTTTCATGGATTTCGATGGTTTGAAGTCAATTATACTAAATACGTTTAGGTTTGGCAAGGCATTAGAATTTGTGTGTTCCATGAGAAACGCGCATTTATTAGCCACATCGGAAATACCGGCCTTCTTGTTAGCCTCTCTTTGATTTATTTTGTTTCTTGTATCTCATGATTAGAAAGATACTGAACGTTGTCTTCCTTTGCCTGGTCCTGTATGTTAACTACCTGGCTAACGCCCTGCCCATCAATGGAAAAACTACAGGTGAGCTGTCTGACCAGTATCCCAACCTGTTTGTGCCTGCCGGAGTCACGTTCTCGATATGGGGGCTGATCTACCTGCTCCTGATCAGCTTTGTCATTGTCCAGCTCTTTCGGAAAAGCACCGACGCAGACAAGGCCGTTGGATGGCTTTTTGCATTGAGCTGTTTGCTGAATATCTCGTGGATTGTGGCGTGGCATTATGAGCAGGTTGCTGTTTCATTACTTGTCATGGGCTTGCTCTTGTGCACCTTGATCCTCATTAACCAGCGGATAAAAGTTGTGAATGACAATCTTGCCCGTGTGACCTTCGGTATATACCTGGGTTGGATTTGCATTGCCACGATTGCCAACGTGACAGCGTTGCTGGTGTTTGTTTCATGGGACGGCTTTGGACTTTCACCGGTGGTGTGGACAATGATGTTGATTGCTATTGGCGCGGGACTCATTATATATGCGATGCCCCGCCTTCGCAATCCCTACCTGGCCATGGCGGTGGTTTGGGCTTTTTACGGTATTGTGTTGAAGCGCCACGTGGACTACCCCTTGATTTCTTATACGGCTTCCGTGGGCATGGGCCTTGTCGGCGGGATGGCGATCTCCTGGTGGATGAAGCAACGAAAGGCTATGGCGGGCTAGGGGAAAACGTATAGTGAAAGTATTATCTTTGGGAGTATGCCTGCTATTCTTCCCGATTTCGAGTATGACATCTTCATCAGTTACCGGCAAAAGGATAACAAGCGCGACGGTTGGGTTACTGAATTTGTAAATACCCTGAGGGCCGAGTTGGAGGCCACGTTGAAGAACCCCGTCTCTATCTATTTCGATGAGAACCCGCATGATGGGTTGCTGGAAACGCATCTGGTCGACGCGTCCCTGGCAAAGAAGCTGAAGTGTATTGTCTTCATACCCATAATCTCGCAGACCTACTGTGACACTTCGAGTTTTGCCTGGCAGCATGAGTTGCTCGCATTCATCCGGATGGCGTCATCCGATGCGTTGGGGATGAACGTGACGCTGGCCAACGGCAATGTGGCCAGCCGGATTTTACCGATCCAGATCCACGACCTTGATGCAGACGACCGCCTTGCCATTGAGTCTGCTCTTGCCGGGCCGTTGCGTGCCATATCGTTCACCTACTCTTCTCCAGGTGTGAACCGCCCACTACGGGTGCAAGAGGAGCATGCAGAGAATAACAAAAACCGGGTGGTCTACCGTGATCAGATTAACAAGGTAGCCAACGCGCTTAAAGAGATTGGTACTGCGGTGGTGAAGCAGGAGAAGAAGCGGGGAGGTGTGGTGTTACCGGGGTCCTTTGTGACCAAATCCGCAGGCGGAGTTTCTGAAAAACCGCGTTCCTATGTTAAGGTCTTCTCGATCGCCGCAGCCCTCATATTGATTTTATTTCTGGGGTACTACGCAATTCGGTCCTTGGCCCCTACCGTTGATGCGTCAAAGGTGAGCCTTGCGGTCATTCCTTTTCGCAACAATACGGGGGATGCATCGATGAGCCACTATGGCGTGGGCATTGCTTCTGAAGTCAGTACGCAACTGGGATTAACCAAACAGTTTGATTTCATCAGTTCGCTGCAGGCCACGATCCAATATCAACAATCCGATAAGACGCCGGTAGCTATGGGTAAGGAGCTTGGCGTGACGCATATTCTCACCGGCATGTATCAGACTGCCGGAGATAATATGCAGGTGCTGGTGGAGCTTGTGGATGCTTCGGGAAAGGTTGTCTGGAGTATTC
>JANNAZ010000174.1:0-7558 GCA_031384895.1 Cyclobacteriaceae bacterium
GGGCTAGTCCAGAGTGCGGGTACGGTTAGTGCGGGATTGGGTAAGCTGGCGGCGGAGTTATCAGATGACCAGTGGACCAATACGAACAATGCTTTTGTAAGCATCAATGTAGTCTACACAGTAGTTCCGATTGGTGCTGCAGGCTGCGCTGGCAATCCGTTTACGGTGACCGTACCGGTTAAGCCCGAACCAAGAGGAGCGAATGACACGCGAACGGTATGTAGCAATGCGGGAGTACTGGGTTATGATCTGCAGGTGAATAATATTACAGCCCTTGGCAATACGATGGCCTCCGGGTTCCAGTGGCAGGCAGCGGCAAACGGATTTGTGACAGGGGAGACGACGGCCTTAACGGGCACCTCGATAATCAATGATAATTTAATAAACATCACCAACATAGACCAGGTGGTTGTATACACGGTTACGCCAGTGGGCACGGTGAGTTTGTGTACAGGGGATAATTTTACAGTGAGTGTCACGGTGAAGCCCGAGCCGGTTGGGGTATCGAACGCGGCGACAGTATGCAGTGATGCGGTGTTGGGAGCAGGATTGACGCTGACCACGACAGGGACCAGTGTAAGTGCGGCGAGTTATACGGTAAACAGCATAACGTTCAGCAGTGGGATCTTGACAGCCAGTGCGGGTACTCCAGTGACGGGTGCAGGTAAGAATGCCAATGAGTTGATCAATGATGCCTGGACGAATGCCACTGGCGCCAACGTTGATGTGTTCTACAACATCAGCCCGGTGAGCAGTGTTGGTTGCGTAGGGGTTCCATTTATCGTGACGGTTACCGTACAACCGGAGCCTGCTTCGGGTCCAGTGACGGCAGGTACAGTTTGCAGCGATGTGGCTACGGGCTACACTTTGGTTGTGGTGGGAGCGACGACCTATAATATAACCACCAACAGCAACGGGTTAGTCCAGAGTGCGGGTACGGTTAGTGCGGGAGTGGGTAAGCTGGCGGCGGAGTTATCAGATGACCAGTGGACCAATACGAACAATGCTTTTGTAAGCATCAATGTAGTCTACACGGTAGTTCCGATTAGTGCTGCAGGCTGCGCTGGCAATCCGTTCACGGTGACCGTACCGGTTAAGCCCGAACCAAGAGGAGTGAATCATGTCGCAACGATTTGCAGTAATACGGCTGTCAACTACAATATTCAGACTACTAATATCAATGGCCTTGGCAATGGAATGCCCAGTACATTCAGCTGGTTTGTACCGATCGACAATCCGACTGTGTCGGGGGAAAGCCTACTTGCTCAGACAGGAGCTGTTATCGGTGATGTGCTCATAAATCCTACTGGCGTTGACCAATTGGTCACATATCAAATAACTCCGACCGGGACTACCAGCCTTTGTGTTGGCAATCAATTTAATGTTACGTTAACCGTGAAACCAAGCCCGATTGGAGTTAATCAAACTGTGCTAACGTGCAGCGATGTTCCTGCAAACTATAACTTGCTAAACAACATTGCGATACTCGGCAATAATTTAGGCAGTACATTCAGCTGGGTTGCGACCCCCAATGGAAGTGTTATAGGCGAAAGTACGATCGCTGTGGTGGGCCCAATAATCACTGACGTATTGAACAATATTACTAACATAGACCAGACTGTAGTCTATACGGTTACTCCGACAGGTGTCAATGGTTGCCAAGGAGCAGCGTTTACCATTCAGATTACCGTGCACCCCGAGCCTGTGGGCCTCTCGGTGATTGCGCCGGCAATATGCAGTGGAAATTCAGTGGCCTATGATCTTCAAAACAATGTCAACATTTTTGGAAACGCTCTTCCTTCCAATTTCTCGTGGTCAGCAGCACCAAACCCTAATATAACGGGCGAGAGCACATTTAACCAGGCCACACCTTTCATTGGGGATGTTCTGGTCAATACCAGCTTCTCACCACAAGTAGTTCTTTATTCTGTCATCCCGACAGGCGTGAATTCCTGCGCTGGAAATCTACTTACAGTAACCATCACAGTGAACCCGGCAGCACAGATTTCTGCTGGATTGGATCAGGCGATTTGCTCTAACGTTCCATCATACACGCTATCCGGTGTCGTTGCATACGCGCCCAATGGTTTCTCCTGGTCTGGCCCTGGAATATTTACGCCCAGTAATCTCGTGGCAGCGCCGACCTATGCACATGGAGCAAATCCCCCGCTGGATGCCTTTGTCTTGCAGACGCTGACACTAACCGCTGTGGATCCTGATGGCGCTGGCCCGTGTTCTTCAGTAAGTCAATCAATTACGGTTCGTGTGAATGGACTACCCAACATCGACTTTGGTACGCTGCCCTCCATTTATGCTGAAAATGGCCCTGCCTTTCCTCTTTCCGGATCTGAGACAGGCGGCGATTTCAGAATCAGTGTAGGGAGTTCATTCCTGGGCAGCCAGTATGTTAATGGTTCAGGCAAAGATGAAATCATCTTTGATCCTTTCTTGGTTGCGGTCAATACTTTCGACACTGTTCGGTATGAGTGGACAAACCCTGCAACAGGATGCCTAGGTGTAAAACAAAGAAGAGTATTTATTACCCCAGTGACCGTTATCGACTATGGTATGGAGTGGGATTGTGGTTCGCCGGGTATTCCGGGACTGAACTGCCCTCAAATAGCAAGAAATATCTCCACAGGCGAATTTCAATTCTGCGCAAATGCTGGCATCATCCGATTGAAAGGCAGCCCGCTGGCCAATACGGGAGATCCAACAGGAACCAACTTCACCGCAGTGCTAACGGGCAATGCAGTTGACCTTGGTTCCAGAATTTCCTCATTCAATAACGAATGGTATATCGATACGGATGGCTTACCCTCAGCGGATTACCTTTTGCAGTATAACTATAAGGACATTTCAACCGGGCTTTCGTCAACACCCATTACATACCCGGTTAGAGTTTGGGCGGCACCGGACGCACAGATCACGCCGCCAGCAAGTAATTGCATCGACAACTTGATCTCGCTCTCCAGTGCTCCATTATCACAGATGACACTTCCCAACCCATTTACGGGTTCCATTGTCCAAAGACTTTGGTCGTTTGGCGATGGAAGTGTTGGCAATGGGATTTCGGTGTCACATGACTACTTGCCCTCTGGTCCTGGTATTTACAATGTTACGCTGACTACGGTTACGGACCGACTCTGTAGGGATGTTGCAACCTTAGCCCTGCGGGTAGGTGCCCCGCCTATCGTGAACTTCACGTTTGGTTCAATTTGCACCAACGATAGTACGCGCTATTTTGATCAAACAAATTCCGGAATCAGTATGATTGTTAGCTACACATGGGATTTTGGAGATGGTGTGATCGTTGGCCCTGCCATAGGCGCCATCCCTGGTGTGATAAACCGTACATCCGGGACTTATAAAGACCCCAAGCATAACTTCCTTACTTCAGGCTCTTACGCAACAAAACTCAGTGTCATTACAGATGATGGGTGCAATAATTCAATTACCAAAACAGTTCCTATTCTTACAGGTGGTGTCACGGTTGCGCCAACGCCGCTGCTGCCGTATGTAGAGCAATTCCTGTCGGGTCCAGGAAGTTGGATACCCGAAGGTCTTCAGACCAGCGCAGCACCTGTAGTAATCAGTCCAATCAGTTGGATCCTTGGTGCTCCTGCCGGCGCAAACATATCCAACACGCCACCACGAACTGCCTTAGATGCTGCCTGGTGGACAGGATACAATATTGTTACGAATGGCCAACCCAGTTATTTCGACAAAGAGTCATCGGTGGTTAACGGCCCTTGCTTTGACCTGACAAATCTGACACGGCCAATGGTCGCAGTGGATTATTGGTCGGACGCTGAAAAGAACCTCGATGGAGCAGTAATGCAGTATTCAATAACTGGAGGCGCTAGCTGGCAGATTATTGGCCCCTTGGCGGGTTTGCCAATTAGCCAGCGTGACCAAGGTGTTGAATGGTATGACCCAGGAGCCGTAATCATTTCGAATCCAGGACAACAACCTTCTTTTGGCCCGTATGGCTGGACAGATAAATCGAAAAAATCGTCTGACCCTTCTGGTTGGAAACGGGCTCGATTCAGCCTCGATGTTATCGATACAACCAATGCATCGCGTGATCAAGTGCGCTTACGAATTGCATTCTCCAGCAATGATCAAAACGCGCCAGGAACCAGCTTTGATGGCTTTGCTTTTGATAATGTATACGTTGGCGATAAGCAGCGAAACGTTCTCGTTGAGCACTTTACCAACTCGAATTTGGCAGGAAGCGTAGCAGGGGATCAATGGGTTAATGCTCGCTATCAGAATCAAATCTTGAACCGCGGACCAGGTGGTTCAGATTTCTTCGATATCCAGTATCATGTAAGCTTCCCTAACCCGGATCCGCTTAACCTGGATAATTCAAATGACCCAGCAGCCCGCGCTCTTTTCTTTGGTGTGTCCTCTCCGCCATCAACAATCATTGATGGGATTCTTGACGGTATCAAATTCTCTGGTCTTTATACAGATCTAGATGTCGCGGGTGTTGAAGCAGACCGCAGGGCACTGATAGACCCCCAGTTCACGCTTAAACTAGACACATTGCTAACCGGTGTAGGCAATGCGATAACCGTTCAACTAACGATGACGGCTCTGCAGCCAGTGAGTACTCCCGTGCTTGTCCATGTTGCCCTACTTGAGAATCAGACTGGCACATTCAAAAATGTTCTCCGCAAACAACTCTTTGGCGCCGACGGCAAAACGGTTACCCAGGTGTTCAACAAAGGCGACTCCCGTACAGAGACCATGACCAATGTACCCATCGATGTGCCAATAACTAATTCTTCCCAACTTACTTTGGTGGGCTATGTCCAGGATAAGAATACAAAGGAGATGTATCAGAGCATCGTAGTCCCCGCGCCCTTCAAGCGGGGTGCTGTGATCGTTGGTCTTGAAAATCAGAAGCCTTTGCCAACAACATTGAACGGAATCTCGATTTATCCGAACCCCGCCAATGGAAAGGTGTACCTGGGTGTTCCTCCAGATAAGGTGATGGAAGGCTTCAGCTGGAAATTGATTGATCAGCGTGGTGTGACCGTTAAGGCTGGTAATTTTGACGATCTGATCAATGATGCACGCGAAATTCCCGTAAGCGACTTGGCCAACGGCATGTACTTTGTGCAGTTTGCTGGCCCGGGACAGACCGTCGTGCACCGCAAGTTGGTGGTGATGAACCATAACTAAGCTTGGCCTTGGCGAGCCAATGAATAACCGCTCATTTATTGGAAGTTCGGTAGTCCCATTCCGCGTTGTGTTCTTTATGTGGATGGTGTTTAGCGTTGAGTTTTTTTACCACATTGATCTTGGATGGTTGGGAATCAAGCCGCGAACGTTCTCCGGGCTAATTGGAATTTTTACCGCGCCTCTCGTTCACGGCAACCTATCCCACCTTGTAGCAAACACGCTTCCGTTGCTTTTCCTCGGATCCATACTTTTCTATTTTTACCCGCGAATTGGGGGCGCCATATTTGCCAGATGCTATCTCGTTACAAATGCTTTGGTGTGGCTGTTGAGCCCGCGCGTGTCATACCATATTGGGGCCAGCGGTTTGATATACGGACTCTCATCCTTTTTGATTTTCTTTGGCATATTGAGATTGGATTTCTGGTCTTTACTGATATCCTTGGTGGTATTCGTCATGTATGGCGGGATATTTTATGGCGTATTTCCAGGAAGCCCTCATGTCTCCTGGGAGTCTCATCTGGCAGGCGCGTTGGTAGGAATAGTTTCGGCTTTTACCTTTAAGGACTCTAAGAAACTCTAGATGGATAGTGCAGCACAGAAAGTGATGATTGATCTTCGGGCTCGACGCTTCGCCCCAGTTTACCTTTTACAAGGAGAAGAAGCATATTATATTGATCTGATTTCCAGCTATATAGAGGCAAATGCATTAAGTGAAAGTGAGAAGGGGTTTAACCAGATTATTCTTTACGGCAAAGAGTCTCCAGTCCATGTGATCCTCAATAATGCCAAGCGCTTTCCGATGATGGCAGAGCGACAAGTCGTTATTGTTCGGGAGGCTCAGGATATCCCTGATCTGTCGAAAGAGATCGGTCAGAAACTGCTTCTTGATTACTTCCAGCGCCCGGTGCCAAGCACCATCCTGGTGCTCTGTCATAAATACAAGACGTTAGACAAGCGGAAGGAGCTGGGTAAGAAGGCTGAACAGCTAACGACCAGCTTGACTTTCAAGAAGCCTTATGACAATCAATTGCCGGACTTTATAGGGGAGTACGTGAAAACGAAGGGGTGCGCTATCGATGGGGATGCAGTTCGTGTGCTTTGTGAATCGGTTGGAGTTGATCTGAGCAGGCTGGCCATGGAGATCGACAAGATGCTTACGGCCAAAACCCCTGGATACACCATAACTGAAGAGGATGTGATGTCCCAGGTTGGAATGAGCAGAGAGTTTAATGTCTTTGAGCTGCAGAAGGCCTTGATACAACAGGATGCTTTGCGGGCTTGTCAGATTGCAGACTACTTTGCTTCGAATACCCGCAAGAACCCGCTCATCATGGTTATTGCCTTCCTCTTCAGTTTCTACTCCAAACTGTTAGTCTTGTCAAGTGCTTCAAGTAAGGGAGATTCGGAAGCTGTTAATGCATTGAAAATCAGCCCATACGCCATGAGAGATTATTCCATTGCACTCAAAACATACTCACTCACCAGGCTAATTGAAAACGTGTCCCTTTTGAAAGGTGCTGACCTTCGACTCAAAGGCGTTAATTCCGGAGCTACGGAGGAGGGGCAGATTCTCAAAGAGGTTGTGCTGCGCCTGCTGCATTAACTGGGAGCTATTCTGTTCTATCGGAGGTCTGACTGATTGATTTTTGCCAAGGATTACCTATTTTTGAATGTCTGCTAGTCTATTTTTTCGCAGACAATGCTTTTTTTTAAACTGGTTTCGGCAATAAATAACCGGGCATTCTGTTCTTGAGGGAAATTAGCTAATGAGGAAAAGTACGTTCGTACTTATTGGTTTGCTGTTGGGCGCTTGGGTTGCCAATGCGCAGGCGTCGCTGTCTCAAGGCTCCGCAAATGACTACTATCAAGCCGGGCTTGACCTGCTTGGACACCACCAGTACGGTTCTGCATATAACGCGTTTGGAAAATTTCTTAGGATGCGATCCCCCAAAGACCCACGAGCCCCTGAAGCACAATACCTCCTTGCGTATTGCGCCATAACCCTGCTTCATTCCGATGGCGAAAAGCTGCTAGGTCAATTCATAGATACCAACCCATCTCACCCACGGGCTATTTTGGCATACTATGATTTGGCTGTTTTTTTTTATGAGGAGAAGAACTACGGGAAGGCATCCAGCTACTTTTCCAAGGTAGATTTTCAATCGCTGAATGACGAGCAACAAAATAGTGGAAGGTTTCGATGGGGATATAGTCTATTTAGCCAGCGCAACTTCCTGGGAGCCATGGATCAATTCAACACAATCAAGGCATCTGGCGGGCAATACGGCCCGGCAGCTAGTTATTATGCTGGATTTATCGAGTTGTCGGTGGGCGACTTTGACAATGCGCTGATCGACTTCAAGCG
>JANNAZ010000178.1:0-5426 GCA_031384895.1 Cyclobacteriaceae bacterium
CCGAAGCTCTTCCGCTCCTTCAACCCGGAAGGCACCTATGAATCCCGTATCAGCCTGGTCGAATATGCGTTGAAATCCTTCCAAAAAAGGTAAGCCCGCACGCAGAATAGTCAGCAACACAACATTAGACTCCGGAACCTGCATGCGCTTCTGGCCTAATGAAGTGGGGATGATTTCATCCCGATAATTCAGGTCCCTGGAAATTTCATACGCCATGATCTCTCCCAAGCGGGTCAGGTTGTGGCGAAAAACTGATCGATTGGCCTGACGCAATGGATCGCGGAGCTCAGCCAGGTATTGATTGGCAATGGAATTTATTTCGCCCAGGTTACGGACCGTCATGATCTGAGATTGAAGAGAAATTTATCAAAGAAGAACTGCTATTGTGGCGTGAAGGAAAAGAATTAGTCATGGCTATGTACAGCCAGTTCATAGGCCTGCTGATAATTCTGAATTAAATTCTTCCAATCAAAGGCTGAGGAGTAATTCTCTACGTTGTTACGCTGCATGATACGGTCCCGGCGACTCTGCGTGAGGAAGCGGTGAAGCGCCCCGGCCAGTTGCCTTGCGCTCCAATCAAATGTGCGCCTCCCGCGCTCGATGACGAACATCCCATTCTTCTCGTAATCGGGGAAGTTTCTCGTCAGGTAATCGCCAAAGCCCGAAAGATCGCTGGTCACAGAGGGTACTCCGCTGGCCATACACTCTAGCGGAGTATATCCCCAGGGCTCATAGTAACTCGGGAAGACCCCAAGATGACATCCCCGCACAAATTGTCCATAATCCATCCCAAACAAGGGACTGGTCGAAGTTATGAAGTCAGGGTGATAGACGATTTTTACCTTGTCCTCCGGGCGATTCAGCATGTTTCGCCTGACGAGGTATTGCAAAATTTCGTCACTTTCCTCGTTAACAAGTTTGTGCGTTATCACCATAGGGAGCTTGTTGCTCTTCCAACTCTGCACCGTGCGGCGGTAACGCAGCTTCCAGTAGTCGCTTACGAAATCATTCAGGTTAGGAACTCGATTGTCGAGCCGCATAGTGGAGGCTGTAAACAGGCCTTTACCCACTTCCTTTTCAATCGTCGAGCACGTCTGCCGGATTTCTTCCATCATAGCCCGCGATTGTAAAACCTCTGGCTTGATGCTGTAGAATTCGCGCTTGGTGACAAAGAACATCACGACGGTAATGTCGGCTCGCTCGGCCTTTAACTTTTCATTCAGGCGATAAAGGGCCTCCAATGTAAGGTCGAATCCCTTGTTCTTATACTCATAACGCCCCGAGGTAAACAAGTAAATCGTCTTGTCAAGATCAAAGGTGTACGCATGAAAGAAATGCCCCATGACAAACTCATGAATCTCTTTTTTGTACAACGCATGAAGGTTTTGAAATTCATGCAATGCCTCAAAACGCTCCACATTCAAGCCGTTGGGTACGATGACATCTGGCTTTCGCCTCAACAAGTGTTTGCATTCCCTGGCCGTGACATCGCTGACCGTGGTGAATACCGTGCAATCCTGTGCACACCTGTACTCAATGACCTCCTCGGTCACCACGCCGAATTTTTTCGCTTCTATCTCCCGGTCAAAAAATGGAAGGTGTGCATAAAACAGGGGTGAATTGATGGCTAAATGTCTGCCCAGCTGAGTAGCATGGGTGGTAAAGACTGTCTTTACCGGCATTTTTTCGCGCTTGATATCCAGGATAGGAAGTCCAGCCATCCATTCATGAAAATGAGCCACGATCGGCTGTGTCTTCCCCCCTAACTTAACCAGTTCGTCTATGAATAACTTTGTAAGGTAGCCGAAGGCCACTACCTGGTTAATCAGTGGATTGGCTTCCGGGGTGCTTACTCCGTGATTTTTCCAAAGCAAGTACTTGATGACGCTAAGTGCCTTGGCTTCGATAACATTTGGATTCAAGAGAACGACACGAGGCTTTCCGGTAATCAGCCATTCAGCATAATGCACATCGTATCCGCGCTTTCGCAGGTTGCTGGCAGCCTGCCCGAAAATGTCCTCTACATCGTTGAGCGGCTCCAGTTCCGGCTGAATATTTTTTCCCAAATACGGCCCGATCATGCAAAAAGGGCCGTTCATGTATTCGGCCATAGTTGGCGCTTTCGACCGGATCACCGTGTATATTCCTCCGACTTGGTTACACACTTCCCACGCAACTTCAACAAGGAGCGACTTTGGAAATCCAACAACTGGTTTGGTCTTCGACATATTTTCTAAAAGCTACATTCTATTTCTAATACAATCAAAAAATGATTTTCTTCCGATAATAGGCCAAAATGACCGAAATATTGTCAATCAAAGCGAATTACAGGACAAAATTTCCTGAAATCCTGAGTTCCTTTAGTTGGCGGAAGATTTGAGCATACCAGCTGCGGAGGAAATGCATTATGAACTTTGAAAAATTTACAATAAAGTCACAGGAGGCACTGCAAAAAGCGGCTGAGATTGCCATGGAATTCCAACACCAGGCTATCGAACCTGCTCATGTGCTGAAAGCGTTGCTGGATACGGATGAAAATGTCCTCAGCTACCTGGTCGCCAAACTGAATGTCAGCCAGCAGATGCTGAATACAAAGTTGAATGATGCACTAAACTCTTATCCAAAAGTGTCTGGCACTCAACCCTATTTGTCTACCAACACAAATTCTGTTCTTCAAAATGCAGAGAAGGAACTCCGTGAGTTCAAGGACGAATTCATTTCGGTTGAGCATCTGATTCTAGCGCTGTTGGCCTCCAAAGACCGTGCGTCGACCATTTTGAAAGACGCAGGATTTGCGCGGCCAGCCCTAATCAAAGCAATACAATCCCTTCGTGGCGACGCACGTGTGACAGACCAAAATGCCGAAGGCAAATACAAATCACTGGAGCGATATTCCAAGAACCTCAACACGCTCGCCAAGCAAGGCAAGATAGATCCCGTAATCGGCCGGGATGAAGAAATCAGACGGGTCCTTCAAATTCTCGCCCGGCGGACAAAGAACAATCCAATACTCCTGGGAGAACCGGGTGTAGGCAAGACGGCCATCGTCGAGGGAATGGCACAGCGCATCGTAAACGGTGACGTGCCTGAAAATCTGAAAGACAAAATTCTAATCTCCCTCGATATGGGTCTGCTTGTTGCGGGCGCCAAATACAAGGGTGAGTTTGAAGAGAGGTTAAAGTCCGTAATTAAGGAAGTCAGCGACTCTAACGGACAGATTATTCTTTTCATAGATGAAATACACACGCTAATCGGTGCGGGCGGTGGAGAAGGAGCGATGGACGCCGCCAACCTGCTGAAACCGGCATTGGCCCGTGGAGAACTCCATGCCATTGGCGCAACCACCCTAAAAGAGTATCAGAAATACATAGAGAAAGACAAGGCGCTGGAGAGACGCTTTCAGTCAGTTCTAGTGGATGAACCCTCGATAGAAGATTCAATTTCGATTCTGCGTGGGATCAAAGATAAGTATGAACTTCACCATGGCGTTCGGATTAAGGACGATGCGGTTATTGCAGCTGTTGAATTATCTCATCGGTATATTTCTGATCGATTTCTTCCCGACAAGGCTATCGACCTCATGGATGAAGCTGCTTCGAAGTTGCGCATTGAAATGAATTCCTTGCCGGAGGAACTCGACGAGTTGAACCGTAAAATCATGCAGCTCGAAATCGAGCGAGAAGCTATCCGTAGGGAAAAGGATCGTGAAAAGGAAACCGGTTTGAGTAAGGAGATCGCCGAGCTATCGGAAAAGCGCAATGCACTCAAGGCCAAGTGGGAGGGTGAAAAAGAAATAGTAAATGGAATTCAAAAGGAAAAGGAGTCAATTGATAAACTGAAATTTGAAGCCGACCAAGCTGAAAAAGCAGGCGACTACGGCCGTGTTGCTGAAATTCGATATGGAAAAATCATCGAGTCCGAAAAGAAACTAGCAGCCCTTCAGCAGAAAATGAAGACCGTCGCCGACGGCTCGATGCTAAAAGAGGAGGTCGACAGCGAGGATATCGCTGAGATCGTTGCCAAATGGACCGGGATTCCGGTTTCCAAGATGCTTCAAAGTGACCGCGATAAACTATTGACATTGGAAGCTGAGCTCAGTAAGCGCGTGGCCGGACAAGAAGAGGCTATTCGTCTTCTCTCAGATGCTGTTCGGCGCAGCCGGGCTGGATTACAAGATCCCAAACGGCCGATTGGTTCGTTCATCTTCATGGGCACAACCGGCGTCGGAAAAACAGAACTTTCCAAGGCCCTTGCCGAGTATCTGTTCAACGATGAAAATTCAATGGTCCGGATTGACATGAGCGAGTACCAGGAGCGGCACAGTGTGAGCCGTCTGATTGGTGCGCCCCCTGGGTATGTTGGGTATGATGAAGGTGGGCAGCTTACAGAAGCCGTGCGGCGAAAGCCCTACTCCGTTCTACTCCTCGACGAAATTGAAAAAGCACATCCAGATGTCTTCAACATTCTCTTGCAAGTGTTGGATGATGGACGACTGACGGACAACAAGGGCCGCGTGGCTAATTTCAAGAACACGATTATTATCATGACGACCAACATCGGCTCTTCGCTGATCCAGGAAAAGTTTGAATCCATTCGTGACGACAACTATTTTGAAGTCATGGAGGAGACGAAGGAAGAGGTCCTTGGCCTGCTCAAGAAAACGGTGCGTCCCGAGTTCATCAACCGGATTGATGAGATCGTCATGTTTCGCCCGTTGAGCAAAAAGGATATCCGGAAGATTGTCGCTATCCAGGTGGATATCATCAGGAAACGACTCCTGGAGAATGGGATTGAGTTGGAAGTGACAGAGGAGGCGCAAGACAGATTGGCAATTTTGGGATTTGATCCTCAGTTTGGGGCTCGCCCCTTGAAAAGGGTACTGCAGCGTGAACTGCTAAACGAATTGTCAAAGCAGATTCTTTCTGGTGAAATCACGAAAGCCTCCGTGATCCAGGTGAATATGAAGAATGATGTAGAGTTTGCTTTTCACAACACCCAGCCGGTTGCTGTCGTCAAAACAGACGAACAGATTAGTTGACTACACAATAAACCGGCTTCGGGTTACGAATGTTTTCGACGAACGCGTGGGGCCTCACCCCCAACCCCTCTCCGGGACGGAGAGGGGAGCAAGTAAACGCGAGTACTGATTTCTGATGTCAGGATCTCCACACACGGTACCCACTTTATTGCAAAACCCTTATTAGTGGCAGTTTTTTATTGAGGTTGTTGTTGCGTTACACAATGCACCATTCCTCCGTTTTCGTATAAGTTTCTTACGTCTATTCCAACCACTGTTCTTGTTGGATAAAGTGTTTGAATAATTCCGTTTGCAACTGCATCATTTGGGTCGTTGTAGTTTGGAACTAAAACTTTATTATTGGCAATGTAGTAGTTTACATACGAACCTTTGTAACCTAAATTTGTTC
>JANNAZ010000030.1:0-2227 GCA_031384895.1 Cyclobacteriaceae bacterium
TGCAATCACCAAAACCGTTTTACCGTGGAATAACTGGCCAAGATTTTCTAAAATGGTCTTTTCATTTGTGGCATCCAGGGCATTGGTGGCTTCATCCAGGAAGATAAATCCGACCTCTCCTGAAACCCCAAGTTGGTCCGAATGTGTCATTGTGTAATTAACATGCCGTGAGGCGTTGGTCGGGATTTGCAATCCCGACCTCTCCTGAAACTCAATCTCAAGGGTTGGGGATTTATAATCCTTACCGGTTCGTTCCATAACACAGCCTGCCTTCATTATTCAATATAACAAATCTTCACCAACCCTTTTCTATTGATATAATAATCACCCGCTGAACTCAACAAATAATCTTGCGGTTCCCAGACGATTCCTGCCGTCACTGGATTGTTGTGAATGTAATCCATCTTTTGATCGGTGTAAGAAAGTGAAGCTTGTCGCTACGAATTGCATACTTAAATCCCATAACGCGAATCTATGGAACGAGCGCTTGCCAAAGAATCTGGTTTTCATGACGCTTATGACGACTGCTTCCAGACCGCACTTAAATTGAAGATCGGGAGGGATTACAAATCCGCTCCGGAGAAGATTGCGGCTTCGAAATTGGTCGGGATTGCAAATCCCGACCAACTCGGACTGGTTAAGCACTCGCTCTATTTTTTGAATAATAAATTTCGTTTGGATGTAGAAATCTCCGCTTCCCACAACACCTTTTTCGTCTACAGCAACCGTCCCGGAGACCTCCACGGTATTCCCCATGCGAACGGCCCGGCTGTAGCCGATGATATCTTCCCACTTGGCACCAGAGGATATGTTCTTTCGTTTTTCCATACAGAATTCGATTATCCTTAAAAGTGGAGATTTGCGCGGAGAATAGAAAGGTCGCAATCCCCCAAGTATTGCTAATTTGCACTCCATGCAAAGCACTTTTTCTACCGACGAAATAGCCCGGTACAGTCGGCACCTGGTGCTGCCTGGATTTGGTATTGCGGGTCAGGTCCAGTTGAGAAAGGCCTCCGTGCTGGTCATCGGGGCAGGCGGGCTCGGAGCCCCCTTACTATACTATCTCGCAGCAGCCGGAGTAGGCACACTTGGGATTGTGGATGAAGACACGGTAAACGTCTCCAATCTGCAACGACAGGTTCTGTTCGCCACAGATGACATTGGCGAGGGCAAAGCGGAGTGTGCGCGTAAACGGCTAAGCGCCCTCAATCCCTTAATTGAGGTTCATGCCATTCCATCTCGAATCACAGCTTCCAATGCGCTCGAGCTAATGACTCCATACGATGTCATTGTCGATGCAACCGATAATTTTCCGACCCGGTATTTGCTCAACGACGCCTGTGTTCTCTTGAACAAGCCGTTGATCTATGGGTCCATCTTCCGCTATGAGGGGCAAGTCTCTGTATTCAATTATTCGGGCGGGCCCACCTACAGAGACCTATACGCTGCTCCTCCCAGGCCCGGGACCGTGCCGGATTGCGAACAGGGCGGCGTCCTTGGCGCTTTACCTGGGATAATTGGTGCTATCCAGGCCAACGAAGTAATCAAGGTCCTTACCGGCACTGGCGAACCGTTGTCCGGTAAACTGTTTCTCCTTGACAGTCAAACCATGGAAACGCGAATCATCACCTTGCCAAAAAAACAAAACCATAACATCAAAAGTCTGATCGATTATGATCAATTTTGTGGGCTGGTTTCGGAAAACAAATACAATACCATGAAAGAAGTTACTGTACAAGAGCTCAAAGCGCTACAAGATGCAAAAAGTGATTTTCAACTCATCGATGTCAGGGAGCCTCATGAATACGATTCCTGCAACCTTGGCGGAGAACTCATTCCCATGGCTGAACTTCCTCATCATATTGGCGAAATTTCTAAAACCAAGCAGGTAATCCTTCACTGCCGGAGCGGCAGCCGCAGCGGAAACATGGTACAGTGGCTGGAGAAGAACCACGGATTTACCAATCTATATAATCTCAAAGGGGGAATTCTGGCTTGGGCAGACCAGATCGATCCAACCATTACGAAGTATTAAAGTCGCAGGCTTCAAGCAGCTCGTTAAGAAGGATACCAACCTTGAACTTTGAACCTTGAACTATTGTTGTCCGGGGAAAGTTTTAAAATTTAGGCAAGGCCAATTAAGACCTTGCCTTTTTTATGGGTAAAATTGTTTTCCACAACAAAAATTTCCCATGAACAAAAGTATCCATTTTACCGGACAGCCGAC
>JANNAZ010000267.1:0-9253 GCA_031384895.1 Cyclobacteriaceae bacterium
GAGTGGTCCTGGTGTGGGAGCGAACTACAATTTTGTATGGACCAAGGATCCGGATGATCCGTTGGGTGCACCGTTTACTGGCCTGACCTACTTTGCGACAAATTCACCGACCAATAATACAGCCAGTCCGTTCAGCACGCTGAATACGGACAGGATCGGAGCGACGAGTACACTTGTTCCGGGTCAGTATGGCATCCGGGTGACGAATTTTGTTACGCAGTGCTTTGTGGATGGTACGGTTAATATCCTCAAGACGACCATCCCGATGAGTGTTGGCAATGTAACGGTGACGGATGAGACGTTGTGTTCGGCGCCAAACGGATCGGGAACGGTGATAGCGATTGCCGAGACTCC
This sequence comes from Cyclobacteriaceae bacterium, assembly GCA_031384895.1. Classification (GTDB taxonomy): domain Bacteria; phylum Bacteroidota; class Bacteroidia; order Cytophagales; family Cyclobacteriaceae; genus ELB16-189. The sequence continues at coordinate 355 of JANNAZ010000267.1, forward strand.
TGGCCCGGGCAATCCGGCGAACTACCTTTACACCTGGGATAATGATCCACTGATGGGCAGTCCGTTTGTAACGTCGACCGCTCCAGTGACACAGGGAGGTCTGGCGGCAGGCACGTACTACGTTCAGGCACAACGTAACCCGGTTAATTCCCCGGCGATAGCTGGCGTATCGGGCTCAGGATGCTTGACCGCACCGCTTCCGTTTGTGGTCTTGGATAAGCGGATCACACCTACGGTTTCATTTGCTACTGTAGCAAGTACTGCTTGTGACAGTAACTTCAATGGACAGATTACGGTGACCGCAAGTACATCAAGCGGTCCAGGTTTTGGATCCACCTATGATTTTCTCTGGCAAAGTGACCCGGGAGGCACGGTTGTTGTAACGGATGCCCTAAATGCTCCGAGCCCACACGTAACAGGTGGTGCTGATCTTATCGGCCCTGGCCCATATAGCATCCGGATTGTGAACTTCACTACAAAGTGCTCGACGGATGCACCAACGAGCCTCTTATCGAATCCTCAACCTGTGGATATCCTCACAGTCAACAAGACAGATCAATTGATTTGCTATCCTGACGGCAGCATAACGGTAGCTACCCTCAATTCCGGTGTTCAGGGGAATTATACTTATCAATGGTACAAGACCGATCCTGCCACTGCGCCACTCGTTGACAATTTTGCAACTATGATTGACGTCGCCACCTTGGTGCCCGGAGTTGCAGCAACTCAATTCCCAACTATGGGTTTTGGAACGTATTTCGTTAAAGCAACAAAAAGCGCTGGATTTGGCGCTGGATCGGGCTGTGTAACACCCCCATTCCGGGTGGACTTATTCGACCTGCACAAGGATCCGCGCATTCAATTTACATATACGCCAAACTCCAGCTGTGATATTGTCAATCCAAATGGTATTGTGCTTGCGGATGCATCTGAAAAGAACGGTGCCAACGGCGATACCTATACATTCACCTGGTCATTGAATGCCGGAGCGATACCTCCCGTTACAACCCGTGTGGACACGAACAACTCAAGCCAGTTGGATGATGCGTTTGAAGGTACTTATTTGCTTCAAATCACCAACTTCTCCAACACGGGTTGTTCAATTTCATCAAGCCTCGACATAGTAAAGGACCTCAATGCGAGTATTCCGAATGTAATCAATACGAGTAAATCTGACCCGCTCGACTGCCTCAACAGCGGTAGTGCCCAAGTGACTGGGATTTCCATTAATGGAGGCCCGCTCATTGTTGGTGTAGGATTAGCGGCTCCAAATTTCGTGTATGAATGGTATGCGAACAATTTCCCTGGTGGACTCACTGCAGTGACTACCCCAGCGAATATCGGCATTGGTCCTGGAAGCTATTTTGTGGTGGCGAAGGATAATTCAACGCAATGTAAGTCCGGCCCTACAGCGATTGAGATTATTGATGACAACATTGTTTACCCTACTTTGGACATCGTACAAACCAAACAGCAAGTCAGTTGCTTGGTGGGTCCGGGTACGGCTGAACTGGCTGCAACGGCAAGTCCTGCAGGTCCTCATACCTTTGATTGGTTCCAGAATCTGACGGTAACCCCGCCAATATTTCTTTCCACGCCTACCATTTCGAACCTTTCTGCTGGTAATTACTCATTGTCCGTACGTAATACAGCAACGAATTGTACATCTACGGCGGTTTATATAATACCCAATGACGCTCCGTTATTTATTCCTGAGATTTCTGTTGGTGGAAATCCAAGAACCTATTGTGTGGGGCAGGATGGAAGCTTTCTTTCTCGTGTGACAAACCTAACGCCGCTATATCCCTTCCCGTCATACAATTTTCTATCCGAATTATATATCGGGGCCACGCCTAACCTTGGAAACCCGGCTGACTTCACACCGATGACTTCCGTACCAGGGTTTGTAGCAAACTTTCTTCAGGTTGGCCTTCCTCAAGGAACCTATACGGTCAGAGTAACTGATCTCAACACGGGTTGTTTTGCTGTAAAGCCCGGCGATGTGCTGGATCAACGCGCCAATCCGGTAGTCAGTATTTTCGAGGATAACCCACTGACCATCTGTGCTCCAGCTAATTTGGCCAACGGTCAATTGTCAGCATCCGCCGATGGTGGCAAGGTGGGAGGGTATAACTTTGATTGGTTTGCAGGTGCAACTATACCTAATCCGATTACTCCTCCAATCGTTAGTGACAACAAACTGATTGGTCAGGGTATTGGCACGTTTGCGGTTCTTGTGACCAATACCGAGACGGGATGCTTCGCAAATAAATCCGGGGCTATTTCAGATGGCACCATTGATCCTCCAATACCAACACCAACTGTTGTTTTTGATCGCCGCAGTTGCATCACCCCTGACGGTTGGGTTACGGCGACTGTGGATGGTCAAACTTTAGGCTACACATTCGATTGGTTTGATGGTTCAACTGCCGGAACCGTTGCTGATTTTGCAGGCGTTAATTACACAGATTTGGACGTGGGACCCTATACGGTCAAGGCCACAGACGTAGTTACGGGTTGTGTATCACCTCCGGGAACTGTTAATGTTGCCGACGGTAGAATTAAACCATTGTTTATCCTTACATCAACACCTTCTTTATGTGCTGATACGGGCAGACCAGCAACGGGTTCAGTCTTATTGACACCGACCATACCGGATCTAACGATTGATAATGTCATTTGGACGGATGTGGCCACAAATGGAAATGCGGGTGAGGGTACTCAAGTATTTGAATTATTTCCAGGACTTTACCATGCTGTAGCAACGACATCAATGGGATGCACGAATGAAGGCGACGTTCTGGTTGGAACTGAAGTTGGACCTTTCAATGGCGTATCGGCCAACAATGACGGGCTTAATAATGTTTTTGTCATTGATTGCATATCGAACTTCCCGAACAACAACGTGAAAATCTTCAATCGAAACGGAATCTTGATATATGAAGGTGATCATTATGATAATGCAGAAGTATCTTTTAAAGGGGCAGGTGAAAATGGTTTGTATTTGCAAGGTCGTCTTTTACCAGAGGGCTCATACTTCTATCTTATTGACAAAGGTGATGGTTCTAAGTTGATTTCAGGGTACCTAGAGTTGACGCGATGAATAGGGCGTTTATCATATTGGTCTGGATGACGATAGGCACACCCTTTTTGGTGAATGCCCAGCAGCGACCAATTCAATCGCTCTACATGTTCGACCCCTTGGTAATTAACCCGGCCTACGCCGGAACTCAGGTTCAACTTAGCGCCACCGCAATCTACCGGAATCAGTGGGTGAATCTCGAGGGAGCCCCAAAGACATTTACTACAACAATCCATTCCGGATTCCTGAAATCAAAAATGGGCTTGGGACTTATCCTGGGTTCGGACCAAATAGGAGTGCATAGCGATGTCTCTGTTTACGGTGTTTACTCCTACAAGATCAAGCTAAGCCGGGATGTTTCTCTGTCTATGGGCCTGCAAGGCGGATTCAACTACTTGGTGTCAGACTACAATAAACTAAACCTTAAGAACATTGGTGACCCTAATCTGGCCGGTGCTTCATCAAAGTTTAACCCAAACGTAGGTGCCGGTTTGTTTTTGCGGACCCCAAAGTTTTATGTTGGCTTCTCGGTTCCGTATCTGATTAATAATAAAGTGGTGGATATAAGTGCAAACACCGAGGCAACGCAACATCGGTATTACTATTTACAGGCTGGTACAAGCCGAAGTTTGAGCGCCAATGTCGCGTTTGTTCCATCGGCATTATTAAGAATTCAGGAAAGTGCCCCAATAAGCTTTGATCTGAATGGTACATTCGTTTTCTATAAAGTAGTGGGCCTCGGAGTTTCTTACCGGCTAAATGACGGCATAGTTGGGCTATTTGAACTTCAGATTAATCAGAGCTTTCATATGGGCTATGCTTATGATTTCACTACCTCTGACCTTAATAAAGTCTCATTGGGTTCCCATGAAATCATGATTAACTATCGCCTCAAAATACCCAAAATTCATAAGGGCTTGGAATGCCCAGCTTATTGGTAATAGTATTCCCGGATCAGCAGTAGGGCATTGGCAGGTATTAAGTAACTGGGCATTACCCATGTTTGGTATGCCGTGATGATTGAACATGCCTCGGTCACTGACTATTCTTCTTACGGGATTGCAACTGTCGACCCGGACCTTGCCGCGAACATCAAGAATCAAATGGGCGAATTTGAATTACTGGTGGAACGTACGTCAACGGCATGAATTGGCAGCACTACGTTGGCAGGTTCTACCTGGGCAGATGAAACGGTATTTAAAGGAAAAAGAGAAAGGGAAGTTGTCAGCGGGTGCTGGTATTTGAATAATGTAAACTACATTAGCGAGCATACGCATGGGAAAGAAAACGCAGAATAAGCCAGTTAAACCGACCCCGGATGGGAGCTTTTCCTTGCTTACAGAGTTTGATATATACTTGTTCAAATCAGGTAAGCACTTCAAGGTCCATGAAAAACTTGGTGCTCACGTTGTTGAACATAATGGCAAGGTGGGGACCCAATTTGCTGTCTGGGCCCCAAATGCGCGCAAGGTTTCTGTAATTGGAGATTTTAACTCCTGGAATTCCGAAGCCAACCCCCTTAAATCGCGCTGGGATGAGTCTGGCATTTGGGAAGGATTTGTTCAGGACATAGGCAAAGGCCAACCCTACAAATTTGCTATCCACTCTATTCAAGGCTCATACCTGGAGAAAGCTGACCCGTTTGCCGGATATGCTGAAGTAGCACCAAAGACTGCGTCCGTTGTTTGGCAATCGAACTACTCTTGGAAGGACAAGAAATGGATGGCGGCTCGAAAGAAGAAAGCCGGGAAGCCGAAGCCCTACTCCATGTATGAAGTCCACTCCGGAAGTTGGCGACGGAAACCAGAAGATGGTAATCGCTCGCTCTCTTTTCGTGAATTGGCTACCGAGTTGGTTGACTATGTCAAAGAGATGGGGTTCACCCATGTTGAATTGATGCCCATTATGGAGCATCCCTTTTTTGGTTCTTGGGGCTACCAGCTAACAGGATATTTTGCGCCCTCTAGTCGCTACGGAACCCCCGATGATTTCAAGCACTTGGTCGATACCTTTCACCAGGCCGGAATCGGCGTCATCCTGGATTGGGTGCCTTCACACTTTCCCGGCGATGCGCACGGGTTATATGAATTTGACGGAACGCACCTCTTCGAGCATGCCGATCCCCGCAAGGGATATCATCCGGATTGGAGCAGTTACATCTACAATTATGGCCGACCTGAAGTTCGTTCCTTCCTCATTAGCAATGCCTTGTATTGGCTTGAACTGTTTCACATAGATGGACTCCGCGTAGATGCGGTTGCCTCTATGCTCTATCTGGACTATTCACGAAAGGCAGGCGAGTGGATCCCCAATCAGTATGGCGGAAATGAAAATATTGAAGCCATTCTTTTTTTGAAAGAGTTCAATGAGACGGTGTATGGTACCTTTCCCGATGTCATTACGATTGCTGAAGAATCAACCGCCTGGTCGGGAGTCTCAAAACCAACATATCTGGGCGGACTTGGCTTTGGTCAAAAGTGGATGATGGGTTGGATGCACGACACACTCCGGTATTTTAAGAACGATCCGGTACATCGACAGTTTCATCAGAATGATATTACTTTCAGTGTCATATATGCCTTTACAGAAAACTTCATGTTGCCCTTATCGCATGATGAAGTGGTTCATGGAAAAGGTTCATTGCTGGGGAGAATGCCGGGGGATGAATGGAGGAAGTTCGCCAACCTCAGGGCGATGTATGCCTATATGTTTACTCACCCGGGGACGAAATTATTGTTCATGGGAGCAGAGTTCGGCCAGGCAACTGAATGGAATCACGACCGTACCCTGGACTGGCACGTGACCGGACATCCATTACATCGGGGTATTATGGAACTGATCAAAGCATTGAATGCCCTGTACGTCACAGAGCCTGCGTTGTACCAATATCAATTTGAGGGCAAAGGGTTTGAGTGGATAGACTACGACGATCGTCAGAACAGCGTTATGTGTTTTATGCGAAAGAGCGATAATCCGGAAGATGCCCTTCTGGTTATTTGTAATTTTACGCCGGAGATTAGACAACAGTATCGGGTGGGCGTTCCAACCCGTGGTTATTGGAAGGAGATTTTGAATTCTGACGACGCCAAATTTGGCGGCACTGGCCGACTGAACAGTGGGCGAATGAATGCTGATCATGTTAAGTATCACAACCGCGACTATTCAGTCGCCATTGACTTGCCACCTATGGGCATTAGTGTGCTTAAGTTGGAGGAGGAAATAACGGATTGAATTAGGCAGCTAGACTACAAAAAGCAAGTCGATTGGGCACGAAAAAATATATTTGCATTCACGGGCATTTTTATCAACCTCCACGGGAAAACGCATGGTTGGAGGTAATTGAAATCCAGGATTCTGCACACCCGTATCACGATTGGAACGAGCGAATTAGCGCCGAGTGCTATTCACCCAATACGGCCTCGCGCATTCTGGACAAAGTGGGGGGTGACATCAAAAACATCACCAATAACTACGCCCGCATCAGCTACAATTTTGGGCCAACACTCTTGTCGTGGATGGAGCATTATGATAAGGAAGCCTACCAGGGTGTTTTGGATGCTGATAAAGAGAGCATGGAGCGTTTTGGCGGTCATGGTTCCGCGATGGCCCAGGTGTTCAACCACATGATTCTCCCGTTGGCTAACCGGCGGGACAAGGAGACACAAGTCATTTGGGGCATACGGGATTTTGAGCAACGTTTCAAGCGTCGCCCGGAAGGAATGTGGCTTGCGGAGACTGCGGTTGATACAGAGTCTCTTGAAGTGCTCGCCGAGCAAGGAATTGTATTTACTGTGCTCGCCCCACGTCAGGCCAAAGCAACTCGCCGCGTTGGAGAGGCAGACTGGAATATTGTCAATGATCAGACCGTGGATACCCGGAAGACGTACCGCTGCAATCTTCCTTCCGGGAAAAGTATTGTCGTTTTCTTTTATGATGGGGATATCTCACAGGGCGTAGCGTTCAACGGCCTTCTCTTTGACGGAAAGCGTTTCGCGGAACGCCTGATGGAGGGATTTGAAGACGGTGATACGTCGCCTCAACTTGTAAATATTGCCACCGATGGTGAAACCTATGGTCATCATCACAAAAGCGGGGACATGGCGCTCGCATTTTGTCTGGATTACATCGACAAGCACGATGATGTGAACCTGACTAATTATGGGCACTTCCTTTCTTTGTTTCCGCCTGAGCATGAAGCTGAAATTATTGAGAACAGTTCCTGGAGTTGTGTGCATGGTGTGGAACGATGGCGAAGCAATTGTGGTTGCAACTCCGGTAAGCCCGGGTACACACAGACTTGGAGAGCCCCGCTACGTGAGGCGTTGGATTGGCTTAGGGATAGCCTGATTGAGATATTCGAGATAGAAGGAAAGGCGATCTTCCGCGATCCATGGAATGCGCGAAATGAATACATCAGAATAATTCTCGAGCGAAACGACGAATCCATAGACCGTTTCATGAAGGACCATGCCATGGCAGACATTGACGTGAACAAGGCCCTGCGACTGCTGGAAATGCAGCGCCATGCCATGTTGATGTATACGAGCTGCGGATGGTTTTTCGACGAGCTCTCCGGAATTGAAACCGTTCAAGTGATTCAGTATGCCTGCCGTGCCGTGCAACTTTCCAAACAATTGACTGAGCGCATACTGGAGGGTGAGTTCCTTAAGAGGCTCGAAAAGGCGCCCAGCAACGAGGCGGCCTATAAAGATGGTGCTGGTGTTTACAAAAAACTGGTCATGCCTTCCAAGACCAACCTCTCGCGCGTGGGGATGCACTATGCGGTGTCTTCCATTTTTGAAGACGAACCAGAGAATCTCCCCCTCTTCAACTACCAGGCAACCAATGAGTTCTTTGTCAAGAAGGAGGCCGGCGAGCAGAAACTGGTGATTGGAATTACAAAAGTGCGGTCACTGGTTACGCGTTCCGAAAAACGTTTTGCCTTTGCCGTAATCTATCTGGGGAAGCACGATTTGATCGGGAATCTCTCGCTCAATATCGAGATCGACAAGTTCTCCGGTATGCAGTTTCGGATGAATGACGCATTTGAAGATGGCAGGCTGGGCGACGTGATCAGTATCATGCAAACGTATTTTGGGCCGGAGAAGTACTCAATCTGGTCTTTGTTCAAAGAGGAAAAACGGAAGATCCTGGATATGATTGCCCGTCAGGGACTGGAAGATATTGAAGCATCTCTTCGGCGGACATACAACCGGGATTATCCCTTGGTCAATGCGCTATCAAACAATGATATTCCCATCCCGAATGCATACCGTACGACGTTTGCCTATATTCTTAACGCTGACCTGGTCAAGTGTTTTCGCCCGGATCGAATCAACATCAAAACGCTTGAACGCATCGTCGCAGAGATGAAACGCTGGAACCTGGAAATTGAAGATCCAAAAACAGTCGAGCGAAGTGCAGGAGAGAGTATCTATGACGAACTGAAGAGGATTCGCGGTGAGCGCGAGAATGTCAAACGCATCGAGCGCCTTAACCGGTTGTTTCCTATTCTGGAGAAATTCAAGCTCGAACCGAATCTTCATCGTGCTCAGAACCTGTATTTTGAGATCTCCATGGAAAACCGGGAGGTACAGTTAAACGCCTTGAAAAAGGAATGGCTGGAGCAGTTTGCTATGCTGGGTGATAACCTGGGAGTGAAGGTAGGGTAGGGTTACGAATTCAGGGTTACGAATTCAAAGTTCAAGGTTCAAGGTTATTACTGTCCGGGTAAAATCCAGAAGCCCAGAAAAGGCAAGTTAGTTTAATGTGGGCTTGGTTTTTTTGGTCTATTCAAAAAGAGGATGCTATCCTGAG
>JANNAZ010000275.1:0-12504 GCA_031384895.1 Cyclobacteriaceae bacterium
TGTTAAGACAGACTTTATCGGACCCTACAACACTGGGTGGCATGTTTAAGGTGCCGGTATTCTTATTGTCCGTATCCCAGGAGGCAAAGACAGTTTGGACAGATAACGCTCCAGAACACTGGGTGAAGAGAGCAAAATTAAGAGCTGGTGTCACGGAAGCATTCCAACTGCAATCACCTCCAGTGCCCGGTAGAGTCGCTGGGTAATTATGAACCCGGCGATTGGTCATGATCACAGCAGGATTACCTCCAAGTGCGGTCCCGGCTATGAAGGTAGCGTCAGCTCCCCCATTGTTATCAGATTGATAACTTGGGAAATTTTCTTGTGCGGTCCCATCACCCCAAATAAATAGATTATTAAAACTACTTCCAACAACTCCATATAAAGAGCTATTCCTAACTCTCAAACTCAAGTAGTACTGGTATTGATAGAAATCCTGAACGACAGGGGAGCAAAACTTGGGTGTAGCCAAAGGGATATTCCCTTGCTGGAAAAATCCAATATCAGAGCAGTCTCCTGGCCACGCATTTAAAGAGGTTTGGGCAACAAAGGATATAGCATTTGTTGTCCCAGCTCCATTCTTAAGCGTAGCTGGATTTGAAAACGTAACAGTCAGTACTTCGCCCGGTTTTAGATATGGTTCAGCACCTGTGTGACCCACCTGGCCGGCCAAATTAAAATCAACACGCACCCGCCCAGCTGCTAAACCTGTAGCCAACGAAACCACCGCTCCCGGGACCGGCACACCATTAATTTGTATGGACCAGTCACCAACAGCTGTTGTACCACTCAGCGCTGCAGCAAATTGAACTAATGTAGATTGCTGGCTTTGAAATGCCTCATGCTTGATTGTAGAATAGGCAGGCTGTGCAAATGATTCAACCTGAGAAATGAATAAAAGCCAAACAACTAAAAGAAGACTTCGGAGGGGGTTCAGGTTCTTCATCAATAGGGTTCTAGTTACGTCCCGTTTATACACGGCACGGGCAATTAAGTAACCAAAAGGCAGTCCTGCTCATAAACGCTCCTAAACTCCTCAAATTCGAAATAATTTCAAAGGACATACCTCACGCACACCCAAATAATCTACCTTTGCGACCAAAATTTCGGCCTCCATGACCTCCTCTGCCAAGTACATCTTCGTCACCGGTGGCGTTACCTCCTCGCTTGGTAAGGGCATCATCTCCGCCTCTTTGGGTATGCTACTTCAGGCCCGTGGGTTCTCGGTTACTATCCAGAAGTTTGACCCCTACATTAATATAGACCCGGGCACCCTCAACCCATACGAACATGGAGAATGCTTCGTCACGGACGATGGAGCTGAAACGGACCTCGATTTGGGCCATTATGAGCGGTTTTTGAATATCCGCACCTCCCAGGCCAACAACATCACCACGGGTCGTATATATAATAATGTCATCACCCGGGAACGGAAAGGCGAGTTCCTGGGCAAGACGGTTCAAGTCATCCCGCACATAACCGACGAGATCAAGCGTAACATCTATCTCCTTGGAGACAGCGGCAAATACGACTTCATCATCACCGAAATAGGCGGTTCTGTTGGCGATATAGAATCATTACCATTTATAGAGGCAGTCCGCCAGGTGCGGTGGGATCTGGGGTCCAACCACTCGCTGGTCATTCATTTGACCCTCATCCCCTACCTCAAGGCGGCAAAAGAGCTCAAGACGAAGCCTACTCAGCACTCTGTCAAGAAGTTACTGGAGGAAGGTGTTCAGCCCGACATCCTCGTCTGTCGCACAGAAATGCCCCTGCCCATGGAAATACGGAAGAAAGTAGGGCTGTTCTGCAACGTCCAACTCAACTCCGTCATTGAAGCCATCGATGCAGACACCATCTACGATGTGCCCCTGCTCATGCGCAAGGAGAAGCTCGACGAGCGGGTTATGGCAAAGATGAAAGTCACTTCCAAGCACGATCCGGACCTGGAAGAATGGAAAACGTTTCTCGGAAAACTCAAAAATCCTGCTGATGAAATCCGGATCGGACTGGTAGGCAAGTATGTCTCCCTGCCTGATGCCTACAAATCCATTGCGGAATCATTTATCCACGGCGGCGCCGCCAACGACTGCAAAGTCAACCTTACCTGGATCTCCTCGGAAGAGATATCGAAACAAAATGTGGAGGAAATCCTCGGCGGCCTGCACGGCGTCCTCGTCGCGCCCGGCTTTGGAGAACGTGGACTCGAAGGCAAGATTGAAGCCATCCGATACGTCCGTGAAAACAAGATTCCTTTCTTTGGGATCTGCCTTGGCATGCAGTGCGCCGTTGTCGAGTTCAGTCGTAATGTGCTCGGCCTTGCTGCCAGCACTACTGAATTGGATCCCAAGACCAAACACCCTGTCATCGATATGATGGAGGAACAAAAGAAAATTACAACAAAGGGCGGCACCATGCGCCTTGGCTCTTACGAATGCAAACTGAAGAAGGGTTCAAAAGCCGCAGCTGCCTATGACGAAGTTCTTGTTTTGGAGCGTCATCGCCACCGCTATGAATTTAATAACAAGTACCTCGAACAGATTGAAGAAGCTGGACTAAAAGCCGTTGGCATAAACCCGGAATCCGGGCTCGTAGAAGTCGTCGAACTCAAAGACCATCCCTGGTTTGTTGGTGTTCAGTTTCACCCGGAACTGAAGAGCACCGTCCTCAACCCCCACCCTCTTTTTGTAAAGTTCATAGAGGCTGGAATTAACTATAAGAAACTGAATCCCTGATACTTAGAGACACTATGGACCGCAACTCCGCCATTGGGCTTACGCTAATTGCCGTTTTACTGCTTGTGTATTTTAACTTCTTTGCGCCAGAGCCGCCAAAGGAAACCGGCGCTCCTGTTACCCAGACACTAAATCCCGGAGATAGCACAACGCAGAATATCAGCCAGTCATTTGACAGTATATCTATTCCTGGCAGTCTTCCTGTTCTCGCGTCCATCGAAGAGAAGCTGACACGGATTGAAACTAACGAGCTCATCCTCACTTTTACGAACCGTGGCGGCATCCTGAAAGAAGTGGAACTGAAGAAGTTCAAGACCTACTATCAGCAACCCTTGCTCCTTGCAGGTTCCAGCTTCAACGCGTTCAAGTTGGTTGGCACGATCGAGGGCAAAGACCTTGACCTGTATGCGCTGCCTTATGCTTCGGAGACCCGCACGGCTGGCGACAGCACGATCGTTACGTTTACTACGATGTTGGGAGATAATAAATCACTGAAGAATATCTACACCATCCCCGGCTCAGGCTATGCGCTGAAATACAGGATCCAAACTTCGCAACTTGGAAACTCACTCAATGGAGAGCACCTGACATTTACATGGACCGACTTCATTCCAACACAGGAGAAGGACATCGCGGACAGTCGCACGAAAACAAACATCAACTATTTTACTGCTGCCGGCGAGTTTGATGGACTGAGTGATACATCTACCGACCCAGAATCAGAGACACTTGCCGAACCGATTAAGTGGGTAAGCATCAAGCAGAAGTTTTTTACGAGTGCCATCATCGCCAACAAGTCGTTCAGCGGCGGTGAGATTAGCACCCACGCCAATCTCGCTGATACCACTGTCATCAAAACGGCAAACGTTATCCTTCGCATCCCCAAAGCCGATGTGGTTGAGAATACGGCCGCCTTCACCTATTTCTTCGGGCCTAATGATTATAAGATTCTTGCCACAATCCCTGACAATTTCTCCAAAAACTTGTACCTGGGTTGGCCTCCGGTCATCTGGGTAAACAAGTTTATCATTATCCCCATTTTCCACTTCCTGGAACGGTTTATTGGCAACTACGGGATCATCATCATGATTCTGGTTGTGATCATCAAACTGATCCTTACGCCGCTCTCTTATAGCTCCTATTTGGGAATGGCCAAGATGCGGCTGTTGAAACCGGAACTCGATCTTATTAAAGAGAAGAACGGTGACAACATGACGCAGACACAGCAAGATCAGATGAAGCTGTACCAGCAGGCGGGGGTAAACCCCTTCAGTGGATGCATTCCACTCATCCTGCAGATGCCAATCCTCTTCGCCATGTTCTATTTCTTTCCGGTATCCGTTGAACTTCGGCAGCAGCCGTTCTTATGGGCCGATGACTTGTCAACATATGACTCGATCATGAATTTGCCGTTTACGATTCCATTCTATGGCGATCACGTCAGCTTGTTTGTCTTGCTGATGACCGCTTCGACACTTGTGTATACCTGGCAGAACAACCAGCTTACTTCGGCCACAGGCCCCATGAAGACCATGTCCATGACCATGCCTGTCGTCTTCATGTTTGTGCTGAATTCGTTCTCTGCCGGCTTGAGCTTTTACTACTTCGTCTCCAACCTGGTGACTTTCGCACAGCAGGCAATTATCAAACGTTTTGTGGACGAAGACAAGATCAAGGCCGTCATGGAGGATCACAAAAAGAAAATGGTTACGGGCACGGGCACAAAATCCAAATTTATGACCAAGCTGGAGGAAGCGATGAAAGCGAGTGAGGAAGCGAGGAAGAAGAAGAAATAGCAATTTGAAAATTTGAAGATTCGTTAATTTGAAAATGAGAAACTCGCCTAATACGAAGTATTGATATATTTGATGAATCAACCAATCACTAAATCACTAAATCACTAAATCACTAAATCACTAAATCACCAAATCACTAAATCACTAAATCACTAAATCACTAAATCACCAAATCACTAAATCACCAAATCACTAAATCACCAAATCACTAAATCACTAAATAGTTGGGTAAGATCATAGCCATAGCAAATCAAAAAGGAGGCGTAGGCAAAACTACTACAGCGATCAACCTGGCAGCAAGCCTGGCTGTGCTGGAGCAGAAGACGCTCCTGCTAGATGCGGATCCTCAGGCGAATTCAACATCCGGCCTGGGCATTGACCCCAATACGGTAAAGCTCAGCATCTATGAGTGCATGATTGACGAAGGCAATATTCATGAGGCCATCATGCAGAACGAGCTTAAATACCTTAGCGTTCTCCCCTCGCACATCGACCTGGTCGGAGCTGAAGTGGAGATGGTAAACATTGACCATCGCGAAGAGCGGATGCGCAATGCATTAGTAAAAATCAAGGACGAATACGACTTCATTATCATAGACTGCTCCCCGTCGCTGGGCCTCATTACAATCAATTCCCTAACCGCCGCAGACTCGCTGATCATTCCGGTGCAATGTGAATATTTCGCATTGGAGGGCCTCGGCAAGCTGCTGAACACCATCAAGATCATCCAAACGCGGCTTAATCCACAGCTGGAGATCGAGGGAATCTTGCTCACGTTGTATGATTCCCGCACCTCCCTGGGCAACCAGGTAGTAGAAGAAGTACGGACACATTTTAAGAACATTTCGTTCAAGACTATCATCCCGAGGAATGTGAAGCTGAGCGAGTCGCCCAGTTTTGGACTACCGGTGATTGTGCACGACGCAGAAAGTAAAGGAGCCATTGCCTACCTCAACCTGGCGCATGAAATCCTTGACAAAAACGGGTTAAACAAATGATAAAGAAGAAAGGACTTGGCCGGGGGCTCAGCGCGCTGCTGAGTGATACGCCCGAAACGAACAGACTGGAGGAAGCCCCTGCTCCTTCCGGCTCGATGAACGAAATTGCGGTCAGCGAAATCGAAGTAAACCCATACCAGCCACGAAAAGATTTTGGGGCCGAGGCGTTACAAGAACTTGTTGACTCCATCAAAGTACACGGCATCATCCAACCCGTTACCGTAAGGAGGCTTGCACGCAATCAGTATCAGCTGATCTCAGGTGAGCGGCGTTTTCAGGCTGCGCGCCGCGCCGGGCTCAAATCTATTCCAGCATATGTCCGGTCCGCTGATGACCAACAGATGCTGGAGATGGCTCTGGTAGAGAACATCCAGCGCGAAAATCTTAATCCCGTAGAAATTGCGTTGAGCTATCAGCGCTTGCTGACTGAGTGTAACCTGAAACAGGAACAACTGGGTGAACGGGTTGGCAAGAGCAGAACAAGCGTTACCAATTACCTCCGCCTTTTGAAGTTGCCGCCCGTGATCCAGATTGCGCTGCGCGATAACAAACTGACCATGGGGCATGCGCGGGCAATCATAAACATTGAAAACCCAGATATTCAGCTGGTCATTTTCAAGCGCATTATCCAGGACGATCTTTCGGTACGGCAAGTGGAAGAACTTGCCCGGTCGTTGACAAAAACTAAGGAAAAAGGCCGCCTCCCAGCATCCGTATCCCCTTCCCGCGAGATTTCTCAGCTGCAGGGGAAGCTATCCAACTACTTTGGCACGAAAGTTACTGTGAAGAGTAACGGCCGGAAAGGTGAAATCAAAATCCCCTTTCTTTCCGTCGAGGACCTTAACCGGATCCTCGATATCTTCAAACTATAACTCATGTGGAAAAACGGGTTTATCCTGCTTGCCCTCTTATCTATTCAACCTGCCTTTGCACAGGTAGCGGACATTAGCATTGATACGACAAACAGGACAGGCGACACCCTAATCATCCGAAAAGGCGGCAAGATCATCACTGCGGAGCAGTACGCTGCCCGGTACATTCCACGTAAGGCCTTGCTCTATTCTGCCATTTTCCCAGGCATGGGCCAGGTGTACAACAAGAAATACTGGAAACTTCCAATTGTGTATGGCGGGTTTTATATGCTGACGTACGTCGCGTTCGGATACAATGACCTGTACAATCAATACAAGAAAGAGTTGTTTGAAGTCGTGCGAGATCCGACGTTTGCGCCGCCCAGTGGATATACCGAATCACAACTTCGGTCTGTGACGGAATTCTATCGCCGGCAGCGAGACTTCTTTCTGATTCTTGACGGCATGTGGTATTTGCTGCAATTGGTTGATGCGCATATCGATGCTCACCTCCGCGACTTCGACCTTAACCCACAACTTAAAGTAACGCTGGGTCCCAGCATTCAACAAAGCCCGTTCTACGGTCAAGCTTCCGGAATTTCTCTCACGATAAAATTCTGATCGCTGATGAACATCCTCCTCATCGGGTACGGTAAAATGGGCACAGCCATCGCGGCTCTTGCCAAACAGCGTCATCATGTGATCGCGGGCATTCTTGATCCTTCAACAGGAAATGCTTTTGATTTCAAAACCCCGGTAGACGTCGCTATCGAATTTACCACGCCCGAATCGGCCGAGGCCAACATTCGTTTGTGCATTGATCATCAGGTTCCGGTACTTTCTGGCACTACGGGGTGGCTGGGCAAAAAGAAGGAGACTGACGACTATTGTCGGCAACATAAGGGCACGTTTTTCTATGCTTCAAATTTCAGCCTGGGCGTGAATGTGTTCTTTTCCCTAAATGAACGACTAGCGCAACTGATGCAACGTCAAAGCGGCTACGATGTGCAGATCGATGAAGTCCATCATACACAGAAGAAAGATGCGCCGAGTGGCACAGCCATTACCCTGGCTGAAGGCATTCTTAAACACCTGCCGGCCAAAAAACAATGGGTGAATACTGAAACCCAAAAGCCTGATGATCTCGTTATACGATCATTCCGGGAGGACCCTACGCCCGGTACACACACTGTAACCTATCATTCTGAAGTTGATGACCTCCAGATCCGCCATACTGCCCATTCGCGTGAGGGCTTTGCCCGAGGCGCGATGGCCGTCGCCGAATGGCTCCCAGGGCAACAGGGTGTGCTGGGAATGCGCGACTTCTTAAAGTTCTGACTTCGGATTTTTTTACTTTTATTTGCGGGGCTTTTTATCAGGCATAAATACTCATCATGAACTGGAAGTTTTGGAAATCCTCACCTGCTGCAGAATCCGCTACACCGAAACCGAGAAAATCCTTTTGGCGGGAATGGCTTGATGCCGTGGCATTTGCCGTCGTCGCTGCCACATTGATCAGATGGCTGATCATGGAAGCATATACTATCCCCACGCCTTCCATGGAAAACTCCATGCTGGTTGGTGACTTCCTCTTTGTAAGTAAGTTCCACTATGGAACGCGCACACCGAAGACACCCTTACAGATTCCGCTAACACACCAGAAAATCTGGTTTACAGAAATTCCATCCTATGTTGAATGGATTCAACTGCCGCAGTATCGCCTGCCGGGCTTCTCTTCAGTGCATCGCGAAGATGTGGTCGTTTTCAACATACCGCCCAAAGAACTGAATGAAGGCAAGGATTTTCCAGTCGATCTGAAGACGAACTATATAAAACGATGCATTGCTATTCCTGGGGATGTCCTCACTATCAAGGACCGCCAGGTGTACATCGGTGGGCAGCCGCTGAACAACCCAGAGAATATGCAGTTCAGCTATTTGGTTTACGCCAGGGACGAGATCAACGAACGCAATCTCGCCAAGCTGAGCATAGACCCGGACGACTACAATTTCTTAGGCCGGCCAGAAGACAATCAGGTGGTTTACCAGATGTTTTTGACAAATGCAAAGGTTGAGGAATTGAAAGCTGTACCCTACATCACGGCGGTGATTAATGACAATCGTAGCGACGGTCCGGATTACCGGATTTTCCCGAAATCGAAGCGTTCATCCTGGAACGGCGACAACTTCGGTCCGCTTACTATGCCAAAGGAAGGAATGACAATTCCTGTGAATGACTCAACCATGGCGCTATATGGTGAGACAATCACGCTATATGATCACAACGATAATGCTGTTGTCGAAGAAGGGAAATTGAAGATTGATGGGCAGGAGGTGAAAGAATATGTCTTTAAGCAGAACTACTATTTTATGATGGGAGACAACCGTCATAATTCGCTCGACTCCCGTTACTGGGGTTTTGTTCCCGAAGACCACATTGTCGGCAAAGGCTTCTTCATCTGGCTGTCGATCGATAAGTATGGCAGCTTCTTGGACAAAATTCGCTGGGGACGGTTCTTTAATCTCATACGATAGGTGTAGCTGTTGGCTGTTGGCTCTTGGCTATTAGCAGGCTCGGCCAAAAGCCAAGAACCAAAAGCTAACCGCCATTCACCACGCGAGCTCAGTAACTCCCCTACTCTTTGCTAGCTCTTAGCTATTGGCAGACTCGGCCAAAGGCCAAGAGCCAAAAGCTAACTGCCATTCACCACACAATCTCAGCAACCCCCTTGCCCTTTAGGTAAGCATTCGCCTTGCTAAAGTGCTTGTTCCCAAAAAAGCCACGGTCAGCAGAGAAGGGTGATGGGTGCGCGGACAGGAGGACACAGTGTTTTGTTCGGTCGATGATCTCTCCCTTCTTTTGCGCGTAGGCTCCCCAGAGGAGAAATACCACACCGGATTTCTCATCACTGATTTTTCGAATCACTTCATCCGTAAACAATTCCCAACCTTTGTTTTGGTGTGATCCAGGGGTTGAACCCCGCACTGTAAGTGTGGCGTTGAGCAGCAACACCCCTTGCTCAGCCCAGCGCTCCAGGTTCCCCGAAGCCGGGATAGGTTTTCCCAGGTCTTGTTTGATTTCCTTGAAAATGTTGATCAGTGATGGCGGTATCCGCACACCCTCCCTTACGGAAAAACATAGCCCGTTGGCCTGGCCTGGGCCGTGATAGGGATCCTGGCCGATGATGACCACTTTAATGTCTTCGAAAGAGCAGGCATCAAAAGCGCGGAATATTTCTTTCCCCGGTGGATATACCGTTTGACTCGTGTATTCATTGCGAACGAACGTGATCAGGTTGAGGAAGTAAGGTTTTTTAAACTCGGCCTGAAGCCCATTTTTCCACGAGTCATTGATCTTTACTTCTGCTTGCATAGGTATTCCGGTTCCAAGTACGGGTATTAAACAGAAAAAATTGATATTTTTGATAGAATGATAACCGAAATCACAAAAGGCATTAAGGTAACTGTGGAGACTGAGTATCAACCATCATACTCAAGTCCAAGCCAGTACCACTATGTTTTTACCTATCGGATTACCATCGAAAACGGCGGTGATTTCACAATCCAGCTAAAGCGTAGGAAATGGCATATCTATGATGCTGGGTTTCTTTCGCGCGAAGTCGAAGGTGAGGGAGTTGTTGGCCAGCAGCCTGTCCTGGAGCCAGGCCAAGCACATACGTATGTATCCGGATGCAATCTTAAGTCCGGCATCGGAAAAATGGTAGGCACGTATCTGATGGAGCGGATTGTGGATGGAACGACCTTTCCGGTCAACATCCCTGAATTCAGTATGGTAGCTCCCATGCGTTTAAACTAACTTTGATAAACTACAACCGAGTGCCTTCCTTCCATCAGGTTACCTCTTACATACGCCATTGGCTTTACGAAGTAGACGACCACTCGGTACACTCGCCGTATTTCTATGATCTCTACACCAAGATTGTCGCCAAGCGGCATCCGTCCGACCTTCCCGCGCTGGACGACTTGAGGCGTGACATGGAAGCCAACCGAACGGTGCTCAAGGTTGAGGATTTGGGATCGGGCAGCAAGGGAAACGTAGAACAGGAACGTACCATCGGTGAAATTGCAAGAACCAGTTTGACCCCGTATTCAGTTGCCATGTTTTACTTGGATCTTCTTTACTACTGTAATGCGTCGCGGGTGGTTGAACTGGGTTCGTCCCTTGGGCTTACTACCTTATACCTGGCACAAAAGAAAGACGCTACGATTTACACCTTTGAAGGGAGTCATGCCATTGCCAATGTGGCGCTGACCAACTTTGAATGGGCAGGAAAGACAAACATCAAATTGATTGAGGGCAACATCGACAATACGCTGTATCGCTTTTTGGAATCTACCGAGAAGGTTGACTTCGTTCTGATGGATGCCAACCACCGGTATGTTCCAACATTGGAATACTATCGGCTATTTACGCGACGGCTTAAATCCAGCAGCTTGATGGTGATCGATGACATCCACCGTTCTGAAGAGATGGAGAAAGCTTGGGAGGAAATCCGCTCCGACACCTTGGTTTATGGAAGCGTGGATTTACACCGATGCGGAATTCTCTGCTTTGACCCTGCGCTGAACAAACAACATTACACCTGGTCCTTGAAATAAGAGCCCACCGGACTAACTTGTGGTCAAAACAGACTCGATATGGAGCCGACTGAGCCTACCCCACCCAAAAAAAACAGCAAAGCAGGCGTCATCATAGCGCTTCTATTCATTGTTGTTCTTATCCAAAGCGTCAAAATCTACTTTGACTATACAGACAAGAAAGAAATTACCGAGCAGAAGGCGGTTGTTGAGGAGGACCTTGCTGGGACCATGCAGCGTCTCAAAGAAATTCAGACGGAGCTTGACCAGAAGATTACTGAAATTCAAAAGCTTGGCGGTGATGTCAAGGAACTCCAGAAGGCTAAAGGCGAAGTAGATGCGCAACTCAAACGCAACGTGGCCCGCAGCTCCAAAGCCATCAAGGAACTCAAAGATCGCGTTGAAGGTTACGAGGAATTACTAAAGATCAAAGACGATGAAATCGAAAAGTTGAAGGTGACCAACCAGTCTCTGTTTAGTGAGAATCGTCAGCTAAAAACGCAAAAAAATGTACTTAACGATTCCATTACCCGTCTCGCAACAACCAAAGACGAGCTTGCCGGCAAGGTTGCTCTGGCAAGTCAACTCAAGGCAGAGAACATTGGCGTTATGTCGGTCAATTCCAAGGGCAAGGAACGGGGCTCTCCATTTCGGTCTCGACAGCTGGAGAAACTCAAGGTAGAATTCAATCTCGCTGAAAACAAGGTTGCCCCTATCGAAGGCAAGAAGATTATGATCCGTGTAATCGACGAAAATGGGCAAGTAATTTTTGATGTAGCCAAAGGCTCGGGTACTTTCCTGTTTAACCAGAAGGAGGAGTTCTATACTTCTTCCCAGGAGATCCTTTTTGACAATACGCGGCAGAAGTTAAGTTTCCTGTATGATAAAGGATCCGAATATGCTTCCGGAAACTATGTGGTGGAGATCTATGCTCAGGACTACTTGATCGGGGCCGCGCAGTTCGTAGTAAAGTAGCTACTGCTTTTAGCAGATTGTGGTGGACAATTAAGAATTGAGCGTCTCCGAGGACCAACCGGTAATCGCCCAAACGGAGGTCCTTTGGCCTCTCGGATAGACTGCCAAGAGCCAAAAGCTAGTCGCCAAAATGCCCTTTCATCCTTGGCAAGCCAATTTCAACCCTTTTTTCGCCATCCATGCGCTAGAAATCCCGATTTTTCCCCTATTTTTGCGCCTCATTTTAAAACCAATTAGTAAAACATGAACAACTACGAGACGGTATTCATTTTAAATCCCGTTTTGTCTGAGGACCAGGCAAAGGATACTGTCGATAAGTTCGTGAAGGTGTTAACCGGCAACAAAGCCAACATTATCAATGTTGAGCAATGGGGACTGAAGAAGATGGCTTACCCCATCCAGAAGAAGTCTACCGGATTCTACAACCTCGTCGAATTTGCGGCAGCTCCAGAGACCATTGCAACCCTTGAGACAGAATACAGAAGGGACGAGTCAGTAATGCGATTTCTGACCATCAGCCTTGACAAATTTGCCGCGGAATACAACGCGCG
>JANNAZ010000305.1:0-6796 GCA_031384895.1 Cyclobacteriaceae bacterium
TGTGTAGTTCATAAAGATTGAAATGGCTTCATTCGGGACCCAGCGGGCACCAACCAACACAGGGCATTCGCAAGCGGGTTAGTGCCGGAGGCCTAACACCAACCCGGAACGTGAACTTGATTCCGCTCCAACGCACTCCGTTGCATGGGTACGGCTAAAGGCCCCTTTTCATCTCCTTCATCCTTGACCCTGCAGAACTTCCCCAGTAGTAGGCGGCGATGGCCAAGACGATGTCGCGAACGGCGGTTGGGACCGAGAGGGGTGAGGAGGGTAGTCAAATTGAAAAGGCTTGTGTACGTGGCCAGAAACTCGGCCAAAATTTCCAACATCCAATAACGAACAGCGAACATCCAAGGGAGGGGGCTCCAAACTTCGTTATTGGATATTTGGATATTGGAAGTTTGTGAGTGCTACAGCCACTAACCACTATCCACTAACCCCTGACCCCTGACCCCTGACCCCTGACCACCGACTACTGACCACTAACACCTCATGTATAATTTCTTTACCGGATGACTTTATCGTGTATAAATATTATCAGTATCTTTACATGACTTTTGGTTCCTGTATAAAATGTTTACCTGATGATGTCCGCCGAAATCCCATACAATCAATTGCCGATGTTACCCCCTCTCCGGGAAAAAATAGAAACCGTCAAAGTGCTTCGGCAATTGGTAAAGTCATCGGTTGCTTTGGCCGAGCTAAAAGGCCTGGCCGGTACGTTACCAAATCCATCCATCCTATTGAATGCTGTTATTCTGAAAGAGGCAAGGGTTAGTTCAGAAATTGAAAATGTAATCACCACCCAGGACAAATTGTACCAGGCACTTTCAGCAAAGGGAATGGAAGCAGACGTTGCCACCAAAGAAGTGTTGCGCTATCGGGAAGCCGCTTTATTCGGCCTCCACTTCATCCAACAAAAAGGTTTTCTAAGCACAAATGCCATCATTGAAATTCAAAAAATACTCGAAGAAAATAGTGCCGGTATTCGCAAACTACCGGGCACGGCACTTAGAAATGCCTCCACAAATAGAGTCATTTACACACCACCCGATGATCATGACAGCATTTTGCGGCTAATCAAGAATTTCGAAAATTACGTCAATGCGGATGACGATATTTCTCCATTGATCAAAATGGCAGTTCAACATTATCAATTCGAAAGTATCCATCCCTTTTATGATGGCAACGGAAGAACAGGTAGGATCATAAATATCCTCCATATCATACTTCATGGCTTGCTGGAAAGCCCCATCCTTTACTTAAGCGATTACATCATTCATAATAAATCAGACTACTATCGGTTGTTGCAAGAGGTGCGCACGAAAGGCAAATGGGAAGCCTGGGTACTATACATCCTAAAAGGTGTAGAAGAAACATCTCAGGAAACAATTGCTCAAATAAAGGCCATTCAAAAGCTATTTGTAAATACACAGGAAAAAATAAAGAAGGAAGCTCCCAAAGCGTACGACAAAGAACTGATTGAGATTTTATTCGAACATCCTTACTGTAAAACTGAAATGCTAACCGCCCGCCTGAATATATCCCGTATCACGGCATCGAAATACCTTAAACAGCTTCAAGTCATTGGTATTCTCAAACCCAAACGTGTGTGGAGAGAAACCCTCTATATCAACACCAAACTTTTTGAATTGCTTAAGAGGTAATCAGGCCGAAGTACATGGCCACGATCGCGGCCCAAAATTTCCAACATCCAATAATGAACACCGAACATCCAAGTGAGGGGGCTCCAAACTTCGTTATTGGATATTCAGTGTTGGATATTGGAAGTTTGGGAATGCAGAGTTCCCCTTTAGGGGAGAAAGGGGTGGGGAGCGAAATGATGAATTATGAGTTATGAGTTGGGCCGAGAGGGGTGAGGAGGGTAGTCATATTGAAGAGGCTTGTGTACATGGCCACGATCGCGGCCCAAAATTTCCAACATCCAATAATGAACACCGAACATCCAAGTGAGGGGGCTCCAAACTTCGTTATTGGATATTCAGTGTTGGATATTGGAAGTTTGGGATTGCTCCGTTCCCCTTTAGGGGAGAAAGGGGTGGGGGAACTTTCGTCCACTAACCCCTATCCCCTTCCCTCAATTCTGATACTCAATCTTGGTAATCCTCCACACAAACTGCCTCGTAGGCGTCTTCACAACAACTTCATCACCGACCTCTTTTTTCAGCAACGCCAGTGCCATGGGTGAATCCATCGAGATGTAATCGGTGGCTCCAATAAGTTCTTCACCACCGACAATGCGGAAGCGGTTTTTCATGCCGCTGTCATTTTCAATTTCAACCCAGGCTCCAAACATCACCTTGCCTTCCTGATAGGATGAATAGGTCACCACCTTCAACTCGTCGATGCATTTGCGCAAATACAGGATGCGCTTGTCAATTTCGCGCAGGCGTTTTTTGTTGTAATGGTAATCGGCGTTTTCGGAACGATCGCCCAGACTGGCCGCCCAGTTAACTTTTTGCGTGGTCTCCACCCGCTCCATACGCCACAGGTGATCCACCTCCGTTTTTAACTTCTCAAGTCCTTCCTGGGTAATCAATAGTGTCTTCATGAGTGATTTGGTGATTGGGTGATTTTGTGATTTGAGCCCCACTTCAACATTCAATACTCAACATTCTATAATCAATATTCTTCCGGCTGTATCAGATCCCACAGGTTTCCATATAAGTCTGCAAAGACGGCAACCATGCCATAGGCTTCTTTTGATGGTTCACGGACGATTCGAATGCCTTCGTCCAATAGGTTCTGGTAGTCGCGTTGAAAGTTGTCGGTGTGGAGGAATAGAAACACGCGCCCCCCGGTTTGATTACCTACCCGCGTGAGTTGTTCAGGACTAGAGGCCTTCGCCAGGAGCAGGCCGCAGTCGCTACCCTTGGGCGATATGCGTACCCAGCGCTTGGTCTCGCTGAGGACCGTGTCTTCGAGAAGTTCAAAATGTAATTTCCGGGTGTAGAATTCAATGGCCTTGTCATAGTCAGCTACAACCAAAGCAATATGTGCAATTTTCTGTCTCATTCCTTGATCTGCTCCGATTCACTTTTGGGAACATACAAGTTAACCAGCGGAGGAGAGATTGCAAGAATAATAGCCGCGGATGGCATGATTTAGTGGTGTGGTGATTGAGCCCCCCTGACAAATACCGACCGATTTGAGTATATGACATATTAGCCCGATCTTAGACATGAGCTAAATCATCAAGCATGATCCCGAACAGTGCATCCCCGGAATTTTCCCCAATGAAGTATGCGAGGATAGGTGGTGTCATTTACCTGGTCATCATTGTTGCCGGTATCTTTGGTGAAGTCTTCGTCCGCAACACCTTGGTGGTGTCGGGAGATGCGGTGGCCACGGCTGCCAATATTATAGCTTCTCCGTTGCTATGGCGTATGGGTATTGGTGTTGATCTCATCATGCAGCTATGTGATATCCCGTTGATGCTGATCTTTTATGTGCTGCTGAAACCGGTCAATAAAAACCTGGCGTTGATGAATCTCCTTTTTAATATGATTCAAACCGCGGTTTTGGTGGTCAATAAACTGAATTTACTGATCCCTTTGTTTTTGCTTGGCGATGCACCGTACCTCAACGCAATGGATTCACATCAGCTTCAGTCGCTGTCCTATATGTTCATTAGATTGCACGGCTATGGCTTTGGCGTGGGTCTGATCTTTTTCGGAATGGTGTGTCTGGTGGAAGGCCATTTGATTTTCAAGTCAGGGTTCCTTCCAAGAGTGCTGGGACTGCTGCTGCAATTAGCCGGATTATGCTACCTCACCAATAGTTTTGCCATGCTTCTTGCGCCGGACCTGGCCAATGCGTTATTTCCTTTTGTACTGATGCCACCGCTGATAGCAGAACTGTCCCTTGGCCTGTGGCTGGTGGTGAAAGGTGTGGACGTTGCCAAATGGAAGCAATGGAGTACGGTTGGCGCGTGACCCACTAGGAGTTGGAATATGTTTTGATGAGCCCCCGTTGGTCCTGACTTGCAGTCCGCGTTGGTCCGGACTTGCAGTCCGGACCCTGTTACTTTGTCGTTGCTTCTTCAAAATTTGCTGATATTTCAAATGCATTGTGCCCTATGAAAACATCGACTTTCTTTATCGCGTTGTTTTGTAGCGTATGCGCACTGGCGCAAACCCCGCCCTCACCACGTTATTCATTTGCTCTCGCTTTTGATGAGGCCAGAGGTAAACTGGTCATGTTCGGTGGCTCCAACAAGGGACAATTTATGAACGACACGTGGGAATGGGATGGTGATAAATGGGAATTGAAAAGTCAGGAGGGCCCATCGCCACGCAATAGCCCTGCCATGACCTACGATAGCAAACGAAAAACCCTTGTACTCTTTGGTGGGGATGCTGGAAACTGGAACAGTAAAAAATACTTTGGCGATACGTGGGAGTGGAACGGAGTCACTTGGAGACTTCTTTCCAGCGAAGGGCCCCCAGCACGAACCAACCATACATTAACTTATGATAAACAACGTGACCGGGTAATCCTCTTTGGAGGAATAGTGGATCAAAAAACGATGGGCGACATGTGGGAATGGGATGGCGCAAAGTGGACACAAGCAACGGCAACGGGTGGACCAGAAGCTCGTTTTTTGCACGCCTCCGCCTATGACGAAGGAGTTAAGAAGCTGTTGATTTTTGGAGGCAATACCGTCGTGGGGCCTCCCACAAAAGAATCAATTAAAGGAGACCTGTGGGCATGGGATGGAACCAAGTGGGAACTGGGTAAAGGGGATGGCCCATCTCCGCGCGACCACGTAGACATGGTGTATGACCCAATAATAAAGAGAGTGATTGTTCATGGTGGTGGCATGCCCGATGGAAGTTCTGCGAGCGATACGTGGGAATGGGATGGGAAAGCCTGGTCAGTACGGGTAGCGAAATCTACTGCTCCCCTGGAAGGGTATAAGCTGGCCTACGATTCAAAAAACAAAACAATTCTTTTGTTTGGCGGATTTGAGAGCGGAGCACCATCTTCTTCACTTTGGAAATTGAATAGTACGGAATGGAGTTTGATAAAGTGAAGTCCCGACCAACTTGCCTCCAGGGATTCAAGGTTTAGCAAGCACATTCCCTTCACTTCTGATTTGCGCGCCAATCAATCCCGTGTCATAAAGAAATGGATTTCGGGCTGAGCGAAAATCGTTGCCCTGCAATAGGATCCCCTTCGTGCGACCCCCGATGAATTGAAGAAAAGTCTCGGTGCCCAATGCAGCCGATGAATTGCGGATCACGGCATGCTCCACCTGGTTCAGGAGGATAGTTGGATGTTTGGGCTGTCCCGCTATGCCCGAAAAGCGATCTAGCTGAAGTCCGTCAACTTCTTCCAGCGTCAGTGCGCTCTCCCATTTGTCATACCCGGGCCGTTCCCACGAAATTTCTACGTCTTTCAATTTCAGGTTTCTTACTTGCTTAAATACCAAAGCACTCCGGGCCTTGTCATAAGGCGCAAGCGGATCATGGGCCAGCGTCAGCTTCACATTATTCAACGTAATGTCTTCGAGCCAGCTATCCGGATGGCCATTGCAGATACTCGAACCATAGCCCCGGGCTATCACATTCGTGATGAGCACGCGTCTGATCTTGCCCGCCGGGTTCTTGTCATCCGCCGGTTTGATGCTCTTGTGCACCTCGCTGCGACGCTTGATGTTGAAATGCAGTGGATCGCCATCTCCCCACCAAAACCAATCGGTGCGCACACATTCCACGGTAAGGTTGGAAAGCACGATGTCGCTGACTTCCCCGCCATCAAAATTCATGAAGGCAATGCCGCGATTCGAACTGCGGATGATGCAATTGTCAATGGTCACGTTGCGGATGGCGTTCATGTTCCCGTCGCAGAACTTAATCGCACTCGAACTGGATGTCAGCCGGCAGTTAGTAACCGTAATGTTCTCACAAGGCAGCGCCGGCCCAAACCAGTTCATGGAATAAAATACGATCGCATCATCGCCGGTTTCAATGGTGCAGTTGCTGATCCGCACATCCTTGCAACCGTCCGGGTCGATGCCATCGGCCCACACGCCGTCTTTGAGACTGGAGCGAATGTATATACCGTCAATGACAAGCCGTTCGCAGGCATAGGGATGAATCGTCCAGCTGGGAGAATCGATGAAGGATAAGCCGGTGATGCGCACATCCTTGCATCGCAGCAAGAGCACCAGTTTCCCGAACTGATCCGTTTTTGGGAAGGAGCGGAGCAAGGGCTTGCCTGCCGCCACCATCTCGTCCAGGTTGGGACGAATAAAATCATCTTCGTGGTCATTGAGCCGCCATTCGTACCGGCCCTGCCCGTCAATGGTTCCTCTTCCTTCGATCGAAATATTTTCGGCACCGTCGGCGTAGAGCAGCGCCTCCTTGTCAAATGCATTCTTGTCCTTGATTGAGAAAAGAGTTGCCCCCGCTTCAAGGTGAAATCGTACGTGGCTCTTGAGGTGAAGGGTGCCGGAGGAATATTCCCCGGGAGGAAGATAGACCATGCCGCCCCCGGCCGTGGCGCATGCATCGATGGCTTTCTGAATGGCCACCTGGGCACTCGGCGTTTTCTTTCCTGTGGCTCCGTAGTCTTTTACATTGAAGACAGCCAGTTTCTGCACCTGACCGAACACCACACTATGCAGCGCAAAAAGAATAATGAATGAAGCTATTCTGATCATGGGTAAGAATTTAGATCGCCTCCTTTACTTCATTGCATCCCACTCTTCCTGCGTGGCCCTGGACTTCTGATATTCCATCAACGCCAGCCATGCACCGTTACGTTTCAC
>JANNAZ010000328.1:0-5373 GCA_031384895.1 Cyclobacteriaceae bacterium
TGGAAAATCCGGTGTAATTGACCACCTAATTCCGGACCAAACTGACCACCCTAAGTTGTTCCCAAGAAGTGAATGTTTTAGAGGTCATTTTTATGATTATAAAGTTGGTTAATTATTCTTTGTCTTCTACATCTTTTTTATTCCATTTTCTGCGCAGCGATTCGCCCGTCAACACCACCCTGTGTGCGTTATGAACGATACGGTCTAACACTGCATCGGCCACTGTCTTTTCCCCAATGATATCGTGCCACTGTTTAACAGGTACCTGCGAAGTAAATATAGTAGATCGTTTGCCATGCCGGTCTTCGATGATTTCTAAAAGAGTTAACCGGCTGGGATGGTCAAAAGGCTGGATACCAAAGTCATCAATGATAAGCAGGTCCTGCCGTTCTATGCGAGCCATTTCTTTAATGGCAGAACCGTCTGCCTTGGCCATTTTGAGTTCCGCAAATAAGCGGGTAGCATTCGTGTAAAGAACTTTAAATCCCAGTGTGCAGGCTTGATGTCCAATGGCTGAGGCCAGGAAACTTTTTCCTGTACCGGTGCTTCCTGTGATAATTATGTTTTCCTTTTTAGCAATGAAGGTTGCATCACCAAAACGATGGATTTGATTTTTATCAAGTCCTCTTTCAGCTGCATAGTCCAGTTGCTCAAGGGTTGCCTTATAGCGGAACTTGGCCCGCTTCATTCCACGGTCAATGGAGCGGTTGTGGCGGTCATCCCACTCATTGTCGATGAGCAAGGTGATCATCTCATCGGGAGTAAGATTTTCATTTTGGGCAGTTTCTAAACTGGTCTGGAAGCTGCGGTGCATACCAAACATGTGCATTTTCTTCATCTTCTCTAAGGTTGCTGTGTTCATCATTGTTTTTGTTTAGGGTTTAGTAAATAATAAAAGTTGTTTTCGGTTATTGGTAGTAATCACCGCCCCGGATATTATCATGCCGGGGCATGGGAATGACCTCTTCGGTATCATCTCTGAAGGAGTCCAATTTCTTATCCAGGATCTGCACCACGATGGGATAATTGAAAACACCGAACAGGTGTGCCCGCTGACAAGCTTTGATTAATCGGTCAGTACCTACTTTACGCCCCAGGCTAAGAATGCCCGAACATGATTTATAAGCTTGCTCTGGGTGAGATTTTCCTTCGATCACTTTGCAGATATATAAGGCTACGTCTTCATGGATGACACGGGCTTGTTCGATAAATTTTTCCGCAGTCCAGTCACTTAAATACCGGTGAGCCGAAGCCAGATGTTCATTCAGGGTGGTGTACTGATATTTGCGCATATCCCTTGAATGGATGGCAATACGCTCATATTTAAAGAAAACTTCCACTTGGGTAGAGGTGTAAAGTATCTTCACCTTCTTGCCGATAAAGCGATAGGGCACGCTGTAATAATGTTTATCCACACTGAGTCCAACGTGGCCATTCTTCATTACTGTAACTAACTTTTGTTGTTTGAACTCGTAGCGATAAACCGGCAAGGGCAGCAGGGCTGATTTTTCAATTTCTTCAAACTGTTGGCGACGACTATAGTCTCTTCCCTTCAGCAGTGCATTGTTGTGATGCTCCAGTTCCTTTCTAATTGCTTCGTTGAGCTCTGGCAGGGAAAAGAATGTTTGCTTGTCTATGGAGAGATAAATGCGGGTGTAGATGATTTTAATAATGCCTTCTACTAACGACTTATCCTTGGGCCGATAGGCCCGTGCTGGGATCACCGCCGTGCCGTAATGTTCAGCGAAGTCCGCAAAGGTTTCATTGATCAGGGGTTCGTACTTACTGCTTTTGGTGACTGCACTTTTTAAATTATCCGGAACGATGGCCGCTGGAACACCGCCAAAATAGTGCATTGCATTTTCACTGGCTGAGATCAAATCTTCTTTCTTCTGACTGTAAACAGCTTCCACATAAGTGAGTTGGCTGCTCCCAAGAATGGCTGCAAAGACTTCTACGGTTTGGAGTTCTCCGGTCTCTGTGTCCACGATCTTCATTTTCTCTCCAGCGAAGTCGATGTACATTTTATCGCCCGCCTTGTGTTCCTGGTGCATGACCGGGTTGGTACCACGATTGTATTGGCTGTGGTAATGGCAGAACTGGGTGATCTTATATCCATCAGGATATTTTTCCTTGTACCGCTCCCAAAGTTTGAGCAGCGTCATGCCCTTGCGTTTTAATTGCTTGTTGATCTCGGGCAGGAGTTTTTGAAGGGCATCGAAGCGTGGATCGGGCTGAGGTTCCTCATCACCTCCGAAGAGCATCTCCAGTTCGTGGTCACTGAGTCCACTGACCCGCTCGTAAGTGTATTGACCGGCTATGAACTTGCGCAAGTACCGCTTCACTGTATTGCGCGCAACCCCGGTCAGGATGCTTATCTGAACCTTGCTATGGCCCTGCTCATAGAGTCTTAAAATCTGTCGGACTTTGATCATTTCGATTGCTTTGTTGGCCATGAATGCTGAGTTGGTTTAGTAGCCAACGTCAACATTTTTTAGCGTTCAAAACAACCTGCTAAAACATCACTTTAGGGGGTGGTCAATTTGCTCCGGAATGGGGTGGTCAGTTTGGTCCGGAGAAGGTGGTCAGTTTGTGCCGGATTACCCTGGTCAATTTGACCGGTTTCTCCAAATTGACGCCTACAATGAGTCCCTGAAGAGCCATGAGCTTGGGACATTCTTGATTCAGCTTTGTACACCAGGGAATGAAAGTTATACGCATACATTTCATTCAAGGGCTGTATTTGGATGAGTGCTGATGCAAGTATATTTCATGCCTTCACTCTCAAGGCGGATGGCATCATCCGTGAAATAATTTCAGATGTAGGTGTTTCCGTTCCATTTATTGCTGTTGGCGGAGTAGTAAGTGATAAGGACGTCAATATCCATAGAGTAAAAGGACTGTGGGATACAGGCGCAACCGGAAGCTGTGTTACGGGTTCAACTGCAAAAGCATTGGGATTGGTGCCTACAGGTAAAGTAATTTCAAATCACGCACAGGGCTAATCAACCGTTAATACATACTTAGTCAATCTTTATCTTCCAAATAATTTGGTAGTCCCCAATGTGAGGGTGACTGAATGTGCTGATACAGATTCGTTCGGCGTTATTATAGGCATGGACATAATAACGAACGGCGATTTTAGCATAACTAATGTGAGCGGTAAGACAGTAGTTACCTTTAGGATGCCTCCATTAAGGCGGTGGATTATGTTCAGGAAGCAAATGACACTAAGTCGAAAGCTTTTGCTAAAATCGAACGTAACGATCCTTGCCCTTGTGGCAGTGGCAAGAAATACAAGAACTGTCATGGTTCACAGTAGAAAGTAGTCGACTGCCGATAAGGCCTACTCTTTCGGCAACGGAATATCCCGCTTCAGCATATTCTCCCGGTTGGCCATCTCCCAGGCGGTGTAGAAAACAAACTGCGCACGCTTCGCCAGTAATTTGTAGTTAATCTTTTCAACCGTGTCGGTAGCGCGGTGATAGTCGGGTTTGGTCACACCATCGGTATAGAAGATAATGGGAATACCAATCTTCGCGAAGTTGTAATGGTCGCTCCGGTAGTAGATCCGCTGCGGATCCTTCGGGTCGTTGAACTTATAGTCCAGCCCCATCTTCATGTACTTTGCATTTACGGATTCACTCAGCGGTTTTGATTCGCTGCTGATTTTATCGTCTCCTACCACATACACATAGTTAAGCGAATCCCCTTTCTTGCGATCTATATCAATGCGACCGACCATGTCTATGTTTAGGTTGGCAGAAATATTTTCGGCGGGTACAGTTGGATGCGTCGCATAATATTGAGATCCCCAAAGCCCTTTTTCCTCGCCGCTGACAGTCATAAAAATAATGCTGCGCCGCGGCCCTTTGCCTTCGGCCTTGGCTTTTGCAAATGCCTCCGCGATTTCAAGTACACTCACAGTGCCTGAGCCGTCATCATTCGCACCGTAGTAAATCACATCGCCCCGCTTGCCAAGGTGATCATAGTGTGCAGTGATTACCAGGTACTCGTCCTTCTTGTCGGTGCCCTCAACTACTGCAAGAACATTGGAGCTAGATAGTCTCTGGACTTTCTTATCCAGTGACGCTTCCACTTCCGCTTTGAATACCTGCGGTTCGGGTTTTTCAGACTTCAGTTTCACTTTCATTTCGCTCCAGCCGGAACCGACGATCTGTTCAGCTGCCTTGTCCGTGATCATGTAGGTTGATGGGTATTGGGTATCGCGAAATTGACTAAGGTACATCCGGCCAGCTGCCGTATTGGGCGCAAAGTTGGCTGTAACGATGAACACTGCAGCAGCACCCTTCTCGCGTGCGTTGGTGACTTTCGCAAAGGTGCCCGTGGGAGAAAACCGGCCGTTTCCTCCACGCAGTCCGGTCGGACCTCCCTCAACAACGAGCACAGCTTTCCCTATTACGCTTGTTTTGCCGAAACTGTTATAGACCGAATCGATAACCCCATACCCGGCATAGACGACTTCGGAGAAGTACAATTCGCTCTCTATGCCGAACTGGGTATTGGCCTGAAAATCCTGATTTGATGAAAGGCTTGTTCCGTTGATTACCATTCGGGCGGTTGTTAGGGAATCCTTGAATACGGGGTAGTTTTGTTGGTAACTGCCTTGGCTTCCGGGTAAGAGATTATACGACTTGAATTGCCCTTCAATGTATGCTGCGGCCTTTCGCTCTCCTGCAGTAGCGGTCTCGCGCCCTTCCATTTCTTTGCCGGCTACAATGTATAGGTGTCGCTTCAGGTCGGCATCGGTGATGGTCGAGGCATAGGGCTTGGGGTTGGCCGGTTTCTTTTGGGCGGACAAACCTACTGAGGCAAGAAGGGAAAAAGCGATGATGACGTACTTCATAGGCTGTGGTTGGTAACGGTCCGCAAATATGTTACGATTTTGGATGGATTGGAACTGAGGTGCCAATTATGGGATGAGTGGTTAGTCTGGAATTCCGTCAACTATCTGGACCATGATTTAAGGATTATGGGATTACCTTGATTCAGGATTAACTTGATTTGAGGGATTTGAAGTTGCACGCAATGAAATACGAGGATTTAACCAGAAAGATTATAGGCTGTTCGATGGAGGTCCACAAGGATTTGGGCAATGGCTTTCAAGAGGTTATTTACCAGCGAGCTTTAAAGATTGAAATGGAGGTGATGGGCTTAGTCTTTGAGCGGGAAATGGAAATGCAGATATATTATCGGGATCGTAAAATTGGAACGCGGAGAGTTGACTTCTTTATTGAGAACAAAATAATGGTCGAATTGAAGGCCGTGATCAGACTAGAAGATGTCCACTTGGCCCAAGCGATGAATTACCT
The DNA here is from genome assembly GCA_031384895.1 of Cyclobacteriaceae bacterium. Lineage (GTDB taxonomy): Bacteria > Bacteroidota > Bacteroidia > Cytophagales > Cyclobacteriaceae > ELB16-189. The sequence continues at coordinate 5,334 of JANNAZ010000328.1, forward strand.
CGAAGCCTACAAAATGGAAATTGGCCTTCTTATCAATTTT
>JANNAZ010000341.1:0-4132 GCA_031384895.1 Cyclobacteriaceae bacterium
GGGTTCTACAACACCATGTTGCAGTCTGACGACCCAGCCCTCATTATTGAGTGTCTGAATGGATACCGATTGAAAGAGCACCTCCCTGAAAATATTGGCGAGTTTACCATACCCCTTGGAACACCAGAAATCTTACGGGTAGGAACCGACGTCACTGTGGTGACGTATGGCTCGATGTGCCGCATTGCCAACGAAGCTGCAAGTGAGCTGGAGAATCTTGGAATTTCATGCGAGGTCATTGATGTTCAATCGTTGCTTCCGTTTGATGTCCACCATTCCATTGCCGAGTCAGTTAGGAAAACAAGCCGCGTGGTTTTTGCCGATGAAGATGTTCCGGGAGGTGCTACTGCGTTCATGATGCAGCAGGTGGTTGAGAAGCAGGGTGCATTTCGATTCCTGGACGCACAACCCCTCACTATTACCAGCAAGGAGCACCGACCAGCATATGGCAGTGATGGCGATTATTTCTCGAAACCGAGTGTAGAGGAAATGGTCGATCGGATCTATGCCTTGATGCGGGAAGGGGACCCCCAGCGGTTCCCTATGTTGTACAGCAATAGCTAACCGCTACTTTATTTGCTGCAGGGTAAATTCGGGTGTTTCAATTGTATTACTCTTGTTCAGCGTTCGATCCTGGATGGTGATTCGGAGTTTCAGTGTTTTGATGCTGAACAGAATTAGAAAACCGGTGGAGGGCATTCCGTATCGGATCTTCCCGTCAAGCGCGCTCTTGCGGCTGAGATCTTTCGATAGGATAGGGAACCGTCCATCGAACGTAATTCCGCATTGCGGATAGGCAAACTCCTCTGTCCAGTTAAACTCACTAAAGGAACCGTCGTTGTTCTTGACAAGAAATTCTACAAAAATATTGTGGTGGTCTCGGTTGAGTTCAAAATAGAATGTGTCAATCTTGTTGTCGATAGTAAGAATCTGCCAGTTCACGCAGTTGTACGGATTTTTGAATTCTGGGAGCGTATCGTAGGCAAGTTTTTTCTCCTTCCAGCCATATCGCTGGGTTCGCCAAGTCTCGTAGGTTATGAATTTGACGTCCTTCAAAGGGAAGTAGTATCCCGCGTTGCTGGTCTTTATTGTGTCGAAAAATGTGCGATTTTGGTAGGGGTACAAGGTATCGGTCGGGTCATTAGCATCCAGCCCCATGTCTCCATCTCCGTCTTTGAATCGGATGGTCAGGATTAGGGAATCAGGGTCTGACGGGTTAGGCACATCCGTAAAGGAGATGCTCTCAAATTCAATGGTTGGCACGGGGGAATACTGGGGCGGATCGAAGCACGACGCCAGGAGCAGGGTCAATGCACCGCTCAATACAGCCCAATTTCCTGGCGACTTCATTTAGTATACTTTTGCAAACCTGTAAAATTGTACACGCTTGCAGACTTTTGAAAGTTTTGTCTCGGATTTATATCCCCTTAACGATCACGCCTTCAATGAAATTGCGTTGCGGTTATTCCGTTTCCAGGCAGAAGGCAACCCAATCTACAAGGAATACCTCACTCATATCGGGGTAGCGCCGGAGGCCGTAAGTACGGTCTCGCAAATACCCTTCATTCCTATCGCGTTATTCAAGTCGCATCCAATGATAACTGGCCATTGGAAGTCAGAAGCGACCTTTACGAGCAGTGGCACCAGCGGTCAGCCAGCCAGCCGCCATGCGATCCCTTCCCGGGAATTCTATTACAATCACAGTCAGCGGATTTTTGAGGAGAGCTATGGTCCGTTGGATCAATTTCATGTGTTTTGCCTGCTTCCATCCTACCTGGAGCGCACGGGCTCATCGCTGGTGGCTATGGCCAGTCATTTTATTGCCGAGAGTAAATCTCCGGTATCGGGTTTTTTTCTCAATGACTATGATCGGTTAGTAAACCAACTTGAAGCGGTCAAGGACGGCAAGCAGGTTCTTTTACTGGGCGTCACCTTTGCCTTGCTCCAGCTGGCGGAGCAATATGAAGTGAATCTCAGTAAGTGTATTGTCATGGAGACTGGTGGGATGAAGGGCCGAAGGCCGGAAATCACCCGGGAAGAGCTTCACGAAATCCTGAAAAAGAGTCTTCATGTACAGAAGGTTCATTCCGAATATGGCATGACCGAACTCCTTTCGCAGGCCTATTCTTCCGGAGACGGTTTGTTTCGGTGTCCGGCTTCCATGCGTGTAATCCTGAAAGAGGTCAATGACCCGTTTTCTGCTGAAATGCGTGTTGCCGGCCAAATTAATGTGATTGACCTTGCAAATTTCCATTCCTGCGCGTTTGTCGAAACTCAAGATTTAGGAAGAATAGACCAGAGAGGTCACTTTGAGGTACTTGGCCGTATAGATTCAAGCGATGCCCGGGGGTGTAATCTCCTGATAGAATGACCTTTTTTATCGCCAAATCGACAAAAACATACGTCGAGTTTGTTAAAAAGGTTAGGATTCCTATTTTTGTTGGAAGTAAACCCTACGATTATGAAGAAAGTACTTGCCTTTGTTGCGCTCGTCATGTTCCTGGCTTCTTGCAGCCAGTATACCTGCCCTACCTACAGCAAAAATGAGGTTAAGAAGCCTGTAGAGAACCGAATCTAGGTCTCCTAGAGGTACTTTTTTACGTCTTCGGCCTTGATGGTGTCTCCCGCCATGATGACCAGGCGTTCAATGACATTTCTTAATTCCCGGATATTTCCCGTCCAGGGATAACTTTCAAGCAACTTTTCAGCTTTCGGATCTAGCTTCTTCCTTTTCGATCCGTATTCTTCCGACACATCATGTAGAAATTTTTCCGCCAGCAAGGGTATGTCTTCCGTACGCTCAGCCAGGGAAGGCACGGCAATCAGGATGACTCCCAGGCGGTGATACAAATCCTCGCGGAACCTGTTTTCAGTAATTTCCTTTTTTAGGTCTTTATTGGTCGCCGTCAAAACGCGGACATCAACGGGGATATCTTTCTCGCCGCCAACACGCGTGATCTTATTCTCTTGTAAGGCTCGTAGTACCTTCGCTTGCGCTGCCAGACTCATGTCGCCGATCTCATCGAGAAATAGCGTCCCTCCCTCAGCCTGTTCAAATTTTCCGATGCGCATCTTGATTGCAGAAGTAAACGAGCCCTTCTCATGTCCAAAAAGCTCGCTCTCGATCAGTTCGCTGGGGATGGAGGCACAGTTTACTTCAACAAACGGCCCGTCGCTCCGATCGCTCTTTTCGTGGATGGCACGCGCTACAAGTTCTTTCCCGCTGCCGTTTGGTCCGGTTATGAGTACGCGGGCTTCAGTTGCCGCTACTTTCTCGACCATTTCCCGCACGCGCTCGAGTGCTTTAGAACTGCCTATCATCTCGTATTTGCGCGATACTTTCTTACGCAAGGACTTTGTTTCTTTCAGCAAGGATTGACGATCCAGTGCGTTGCGTACCGTGATCAGCAAGCGGTTCAGGTCGGGTGGCTTCTGAAGAAAATCGTAGGCACCCATCCGTATGGCGTCAACGGCCATCTCCGTAGTGCCATGTGCTGAGATCATAACAAAGGGGCAATTGATATTTTTTTGTTTTGCCTTTTGAAGTACTTCCATTCCGTCCATCTTGGGCATCTTAATATCACAGAAGGTCAGGTCATAGGTTGTGTTCTCAAGCATCTGTAGGCCTTCAACTCCGTCCTTTGCTTCATCCACCTCCAGTTTGAGTTCTTTCTGGTCCAGCAGAATGTCTTTCAGCACGGCCCGGATGCTGGCTTCGTCTTCGATGATGAGGATCTTTGGCATAGGGCAAAAATAGCGAAACCTGCTGCGCTTTCACGCAACAGGTTTCATGTTAAAAAATGCAAGCCTATAAGCCGGGTTCTGTCATCCGCCGAGGCGGACTCCTATCATTTATCTGGCCGAGTCATCACTGACGGGCTCAAGCAGCCTACCCGTCCCGATACCCGATTGCTCTGGTAAGAACGAGCCGTTCCGTTGATCGGGACTGTTTGGCCTTTCAACTCGTAAGGTTTGCCATGCCTCCGATATCACTACCGGAGCGGTGGGCTCTTACTCCACCTTTTCACCTTTTCCTCCCGGGAAAAATCCAGGGGGGTAGTCTGTTTTCTGTGGCACTCTCTGGCCCCCGATCCTGTTTCCAGGTACGGGGTCCTTCCTGTTAGGAAGTACG
>JANNAZ010000352.1:0-46822 GCA_031384895.1 Cyclobacteriaceae bacterium
CTGGAAACATGCGAACCGTTGCCAAAAAGGATGGGGATTACTATGTGATCAATGGGGCAAAGAATTTTATTACACACGGAAAAAGCGGCGATGTTGCTCTTGTAATAGTTCGGACTGGGGAAGTAGGAGATTCGCATGGAATGACCTCATTCATAATCGAAAAAGGCACCCCTGGGTTTACCTCTGGCAAGAAGGAAAACAAGCTTGGGATGCGAGCCTCTGAGACAGCCGAGCAGATCTTTTCGGATTGCCGCGTCCATGTTCGTCAACGGGTAGGTAAAGAGGGGGAAGGATTTATTCAATCCCTGAAAGTTCTGGACGGTGGAAGAATATCGATCGCCGCACTTAGCGTAGGCATTGCGCAGGGTGCCTTTGATGCCGCTCTTCAATACTCAAAGGAGCGTCACCAATTTAATAAGCCGATATCCTCATTTCAGGGGATTTCATTCAAGCTGGCTGACATGGCTACTAAAATCGAGGCAGCGCGATTGCTAACGTTCCGGGCTGCTGAGCTCAAAGACCTTGGCCGGAGTGTAAATAAGGAATCCGCCATGGCAAAGCTGTATGCCTCAGAAGTGGCTGTAGATGTTGCGAATGAAGGCGTTCAGATATTTGGGGGATACGGGTATACAAAGGATTTCCCGGCTGAGAAGTTTTACCGGGATGCCAAACTGTGCACGATTGGTGAAGGGACGTCGGAAATACAGAAATTGGTCATTTCAAGGTCAATTTTGAAGTAATCTTGGAAACTATTGTCGGTTTAGCATATATTTGCGGCCCTAACAATTATTAAGGTATGCTGATCATCAACATCAAGGAAAACGAGTCAATCGACAAGGCACTTAAGCGCTTCAAGAAGAAGTTTGAGAAAACTGGCGTTTTGCGCGAACTTCGGGCACGCACGTCATTTGAAAAGCCATCGGTTAGACGTCGCGGACAAGTCCTTCGGGCGGTTTATCGCCAGAAGCAATTTGTTACGGAGAACTACTAGAGCGATTTAGAGGCATTTGGGAATATATCCCTCCGGGTCCTTTTCCCGGGGGGATTTTTTTTTTACATTTCTTGTGTCGCCTGGACGGTGCTGATTCATGATTGATTCGTTCCTGAATTATTTGCGGTTTGAAAAGCGGTTTAGCCCCCATACGGTACGCTCGTACCAGAACGACCTTTCCCAGTATAACCGCTACCTCATCGAGTCATATGAAGAGGAGACTATATCAGCGACATATGCCATGGTCCGCTCCTGGATCGTTTCACTAGTTGAGAAAGACCTGGATGCCCTTTCAGTCAATCGGAAAATTGCAAGCCTCCGCAGTTACTATAAGTTCCTTTTGCGCCAGGAGATTATTTTGAAGGATCCCATGATCAAGATCAAGGTGCTTAAGACGAAAAAGAAGCTACCGCATTTTGTCAAAGAACCAGACATGGCCAGCCTTCTCGATCAACCTTCGTTTGCGGCGAATCACGATGGCTGGCGCGAGCGGCTGATCTTGGAGCTTCTTTATGGAACCGGAATGCGACTTTCGGAACTTATCAATCTGAAGGAAAATCAAGTCAACCTGCGCGAGCGCACAATCCGTGTACTTGGAAAGCGCAACAAGGAGCGCGTGATTCCGTTTTCTGACTCCCTCGTATCGGTAATTCAGGGCTATTTGAAAGTGAGAAATAAAGAGGTTGTAGTCAACGATCATGGCTGCCTCATCGTTAATAACAACGGCGGCAAATGCTATCCGATGCTTGTTTATCGAATTGTAACGAAACACTTGAGTAAATTTTCCTCTGTCGAAAAGAAAAGCCCCCACGTTCTACGGCATACGTATGCTACTCATTTGCTAAACAAGGGTGCAGAAATCAACGCGGTAAAAGATTTGCTGGGCCATAGCAGCCTGGCAGCAACACAGGTATATACCCATAACACAATGGAAAAGCTGAAGAAGGTGTTTGACCAAGCTCATCCAAAAGCATGATTTAATTGTTTCACTTTTAAAACCCACACGTATGAGGCTGCAAGTTCATTCAATTCATTTTGACGCGGATCAGAAGCTGATTGATTTTATTCAACTGCGAATCGACAAACTTCATACGTTTTACGATCGACTTGTAGGGGGTGAAGTTTTTCTGAGACTGAATAATGAAGGGATTAATAACAAGACTGTAGAAATCAGGATCACCGTTCCAGGTCGGAATTTGTTTGCCAAGGAGCACGCCCGCTCGTTTGAGGCGGCCGTTGACCTCGCGACGGAGGCCCTTCGGAGCCAATTGGACCGATTTAAGACTAAAGTAAAGAGCAAACGTCTTTAGAAAGAGAAAGGGCCCGAATCGGGCCCTTTTTTGTTACTTCAATTTAAATGCCTTTTTGACGGCATCGACGTAATCCAGTTTTTCCCACGGAAATAATTCAACTCGTACTCTCTTCTCAGTCTTCCTTCCCTTGTTGAATATTTTTTCCACCACCTTGGGTTGCCGTCCCATATGGCCATAGGCCGCCGTCTCGGAGTAAATGGGAGTGCGAAGCTTGAATCGCTCCTCAATAAAATAGGGCCGCATATCAAAGATGGACTCTACCTTCTTGCCAATCTCGCCATCTGTCAACTTCACTTTGGAAGTGCCATAAGTGTTAACAAAAAGATTAACTGGCTTAGCGACACCAATAGCGTATGCAACTTGAACCAACACCTCATCGCACACTCCGGCAGCCACAAGATTTTTTGCAATGTGCCGGGTGGCATAGGCCGCTGACCGATCCACTTTGGAAGGATCTTTTCCGGAAAAGGCACCACCCCCATGTGCACCCTTTCCACCATACGTATCAACAATTATTTTCCTGCCGGTAAGCCCAGTATCTCCGTGCGGTCCACCAATAACAAATTTTCCTGTCGGATTGACATGGTATTTAATATCAGCGCCAAACAAACCCTGGAGCCTTTTGGGTAGCGTCTTCTTCACTCGCCCGACGAGCACATTCACGACGTCCTCACGGATTTTTTTAAGCATAACCGCATCCTTGTCGAAATCATCGTGTTGCGTAGAGATTACAATGGTATCGATTCGCGTAGGCTTGCCGTTGTCATCGTACTCAATAGTCACCTGCGATTTTGCATCCGGACGCAAATAGGTCATTACTTTCCCTTCACGGCGAATGACCGCGAGCTCTCGCAAGAGTGTATGCGCCAGATCCAGGGCCAAGGGCATGTAGTTGTCTGTCTCCCGAGTAGCATACCCGAACATCATTCCCTGATCGCCAGCACCCTGTTCTTCCTTTTTCTTACGCTCTACTCCCTGGTTGATGTCAGCAGACTGCTCATGAATGGCAGAAAAGATTCCGCAGCTATTGGCTTCGAACATGTATTCACTCTTGGTATATCCAATCTTACGGATTACTTCGCGGGCAATGTCCTGAACGTCCAGGTAGGCTTCTGACTTCACCTCACCAGCCAGAACCACTTGCCCAGTCGTGACGAGCGTTTCACAGGCGACCTTGGAATTGGGATCATAGGCCAAAAAATAGTCAATGAGTGCATCTGAAATCTGGTCAGCAACCTTGTCTGGGTGACCTTCGGATACTGATTCGGAAGTAAATAAATAGGCCATGATTGTTCTTGATTGTGTTTTAAGGCCGCAAAGATAATGAGGTTTAAGTATTTACCACATGTTTTCCGGAGGCCATAAATAGGTAGGTAACAGGCATTTTTTCTAGTTGAGGCAATTCTTTTTTCCAGGCAGCCACCGTCTTGCAGATGATCTTTTCATCGGGTGCGGTCAAGTTGATCGCGAGGCATAGCCGGGTGTCCGATTGAAGCGAGCGAGTCAGATGCCCCAGCAGCTGATTGTTACGATATGGTGTTTCAATAAAGATCTGTGTCTGGTTCTTTTCTCTTGATTCCCGTTCAAGTTTTTGAATTGCCTCTCCGGCCTCTTTGGAATCAACCGGTAAGTAGCCGTGAAAGGCAAAACGCTGGCCATTCAATCCGGAAGCCATCAGCGCAAGCATCAGGGAAGAGGGTCCTACCAGCGGCACAACCCCGATGTCATGGCGGTGGGCAAAATCTACAGCCAGGGCCCCGGGATCAGCAACAGCGGGGCATCCGGATTCGCTGAGGAGGCCCATATCTTTTCCATGAAGAAGTGGATCAAGAATCCGTGTGATTTCCTCTGCACCCGTGTCCTTGTCAAGGAGATCAAAGTGCAGCGCTTCGATGGAGGCATGAACGTTTAGGCTGCTCACAAAGCGCCTTGCCGACCGGATGTTTTCGCAAAGAAAGTGATCCAGATTTTTGACTGAGTTTTTTACGGCCGGGGGTAGTACATTTTCCTGTGTCCCTTCGGCGAGCACAGTAGGAATAAGATAGAGTTTGCCTTTCATATGCGCTAAGTCCCGCCGCTAATGTAAGTGATTGTCTGGCTTTGTGAATACATCTAGGTTCACTTATGCTTTCATTTAAACACGTGGTATTTCTGGAGGTGGCTCAGTTAAAGAGCTTTACCAAAGCAAGCCAGGCGCTATACATAAGCCAGCCGGCCATAAGCAAGCACATCCAGCAACTGGAGGAAGAGTATTGTGTCCCGCTATTTGAACGAAAGGGAAATAGCATCAACATCACATCAGCTGGCGTGATTTTGTTGGCTGCAGTTCTTAAAGCAAAGACAATCGGTGAAAAGGTCCAGTTTGATTTAAGCACGTTTCGGGATCAGGACGCAGCAAAAGGTGAGCTCAAGCTAGGGGCCAGCACAACCGTAGCACTCTACATTATCCCAGGGATATTGTCTGCATTCCATCAAAAACTTCCTCATGTCAAGGTGAGTCTTGCCAACCGGAATTCTGAAAATGTTCTTAAGGCGCTGCTTGAGCACGAGATTGACCTAGGAATTATTGAAGGGAAGAACAAGTCATCAAAGGTGAGTAGTCAGCTCTTCTTAACGGATGAGGTGATTCCAGTATGTTCTAAGCGGAGTCCGTTGGCAACAAAGCCAATTATGCGAATCCGGGACCTTAAGCGGTATTCCGTGGCGCTCCGCGAACAGGGCTCGGGCACTCTGGCTGCATTAAAATCCGCGCTCTCGGTGCACGGGGTACGGTTGTCGGATCTCCAATCGCGTATTCAACTTTCAGGGACAGAAGCACTCAAGAATTTCATCCTTGCCGACGAATGCATCGGCTTTCTCCCTATGCTATCTGTAGAGAAGGAGCTGTTGGCAGGCACATTGGTCAGACTTCATGTAGACGGGCTATCAATCAAACGGCAATTTTATTTTATCCAGCGACACGGCGATAACACCTCGGCGCTTGGCGCCCTATTCATTCGTTTTGCAAAGGCCCACCATAACCTGAAGTAATGATCAATAAGAAAATGTGATTGGACTCGGCAGGGTGATGAGAATACATTGCCATCATGCATTCAGTAACCCTTACCGTAAAGGCAAAATCGCATTTTTCCCATCTCCTGTGTTCGGAATGTACCAAGGAATATCCCGTAAATGAGGTGAACACCCATGCATCGTGCGTACGGTGCACAGGAAATATTCTTCTGAGCCGATATGCCGACGCCGAAGAAAACTCCACGGATTTGATTGAAGCAGAGGAGCGGTCAATGTGGAGATATTTTCCTTGGCTGCCTGTGTTTGACCGAAAGAACATTGTTACTCTCGGTGAAGGGTTTACGCCTGTCCTCAATTTGCAAGCCCTGGCGACACGTTGTGGCCTAGATCAGCTGCTCCTGAAGGACGAATCACTTAATCCTACTGGCTCATTCAAGGCGCGCGGTATGAGTATGGCCATAACTAAGGCGAAAGAGTTGGGGATTCGGCGGTGTATTGTGCCAACAGCAGGTAATGCTGGAGGGGCAATGGCTGCCTATTGTGCTAAGGCGGGAATCGAAGCAGTTGTAGTTATGCCGGAGCATACCCCGGATGTCTTTAAGCAAGAATGCAAAATGTTTGGGGCTCAATTGGTACTCGTAAAGGGATTGATCAACGATTGCGCAAAGAAAGCTAAGCAAATCAATCAATTCGGCGAGTATTTGGACCTTTCCACATTTAAGGAACCATATCGATTAGAAGGCAAGAAGACGATGGGGTTTGAAATTGCCGAGCAGCTCTCCTGGATTCTGCCTGATGTTATCCTGTATCCAACAGGAGGGGGTACCGGATTGATTGGTATGTGGAAAGCCTTTCATGAAATGGCGGAAATGAAATGGGTTTCAGGAAAATTTCCAAGAATGATTGCCGTTCAGGCCCAGAACTGTCAACCTCTTGTTGAGACCTGGCTCGGAAATCAGGTGAATGCCACGGAATACGTTGGGCAAAGTACGATTGCCAATGGACTTGCCGTTCCTTGTCCATTTGCGGAAAAAATGATTCTTCGTGTGATTAAAGAATCGCAAGGCCTGCCAATCGCTGTTTCCGAAACGGAAATACGTGATGCAGCCAAGGAAATAGCAAAGGCAGAGGGAATGATCCTGGCACCGGAGGGTGCGGCGTTATGGGCAGCACTGAAGTCCCTTCTCGCGACAAGGCAAATTGCCCGAACTGAAAAAATTCTATTGTTAAATACGGGATCCGGCTACAAGTATATGGAGAACTATTCGTCAGGAATGTAGCACACCTTCTCGGCCCAGCTCCCGGATAAACGTGAGGTTATCCTCGCAAATCGATTCGGGGAGGAAGACAAAGCGTTTGTCGAACAGCTCTTTTCCAATATAGTAGCTAACCCAGTATTCGTTGTTCAAATGAAGTACGGAGGTATCGATTGGCTCAACCAGTGCCGAACTTTTAGCATTCACCGTTTGAAGAAAATGGCGCAGTGTCGAGGTCTTCTGCTTTTCTCCTTTGATTTCGCCGTATCCAGTGCTCGCAACCAGGGTGTTCTCTATGGAAAAATCGTTGTCATTGATCAGATACACCCTCCAGGCATCTTGCATCAGGTTATCTTGTTCCCTGACCACAGCGATGGTCACGTGCTGCACTAATGGAACGGGAATGTCTTTGATCATTCAGGCCGGGGAATCAGAGTCATCGAAAATACGCTGGCTAGGTTTCTCTTGAGCGCACCCTTCACTTCCGACATCGCTGTTGACCGCGTGGTTTCCTTTTCCAGCGAGGTCACGGCTTTATCCGTAATCCCGCAAGGAACGATGAGGTCAAAGAATTTCAAATCAACATTGACATTAAGCGCTAGCCCATGCATCGTTACCCAGCGGCTTGTTTTTACGCCCATGGCACAAATCTTCCTGGCGGGACCATTCTCCTTATCTGAAATCCATACGCCGGTCAGGCCTGGAATACGTGCTCCCTGTACCCCGAATTGGTCCAGTGTGAGGATAACGGCCTCTTCCAGATTCCGCATATAGCTGTGAATGTCGGTGAAAAAATTCTCCAGGTCGATTACAGGGTACACGATCAACTGACCTGGGCCATGAAAGGTAATATCCCCGCCTCGGTTCGTATGAACGAAGGTTGTCCCGCGTTCTTCCAGGTCAGCAGGGGAGACAAGTAAATTAGTTTCAGCCCCGCTTTTACCAAGGGTAAATACAGGCGGATGTTCACAGAAAAGAAGGTAGTTCCGGGTAGGTTGCTGCGCGTTGTCAGGAAGTGTGCGGTTCAGTTTTTTTATTTCCAGAATGGAATTGAAAACTTCCGTTTGATAGTCCCAGGCTTTTTGGTAGTCAATCAGGCCAAGGTCAACGACTGCGGTTTCAACATTCAATACCGCGTTCACTTTAATTTTGCCAATTCGCCTTTTAGAAAATCGATTGAAGTAACGGGATCAGGATCGACATTATTTTCCTTTGCCAGGTAATAGGAAATCCAATCGGTCAAGTGAATCAGATAGTAGTATTGTTCCAGCAGGGAGGCCCCCTGAGCCACAATGTCGATAATCGGGTTGGACCGTTTTTCGAAAATGTCGCGGCAGATTTCCAATCGTTTCTCCACCCGGTCGTGGTCGTGATCGGAATAGAGATAAATAACCTGTACCTGTTGAATAATATTTTCGGGGAATTGCCATCCAACAATTTCGTTGTGGTTCATTTCCGGGAACGTATTGACATGCGCCATTTGCTTCGAGTTTTCATTCAGCTGCTGCTGAAAGCGCGTTGCCATGGCCTGGAGTCTTCCGTCACAATAAATAAAAGGCAGTTTGCCTTTGAGTTTCTTGGAAATTATTTCCGCTTCAGACTGGATGGCCTTTTCTCCACGATCCAGGTATTCAATCGCATTTTCTGTTTCCTTGATAAACGCAGCTCCAATCAGGTTAGTGTGATACAGGGCATACAACAGGGAGACAACCATGTATCCGATCATTGCTCTGGGGCTGGTGTATCCGTCGGGCAATTTGATGTACAGAAAATTGTATTCTTTGGCCAGCTCCAGCATTTTACCTCCAGATGTGATACAAATAATATGGGATCGCTTCAACATGGCCTTTTGAATAGCAGAAAGCGTCTCTTCGGTATTCCCGCTATATGAGCAGGCGATAAACAGTGTGTGTGGACTTACAAACTGCGGGATATTATACCCCTTGCATACGGTGATTGGGATCGGAATTCTTCCAAAAGTGAGTGACTCTACCAGGTTTGCGCCTATTCCACTTCCCCCCATGCCCGTAATCAGGATGTTGCGAATATCACTGCCTTGCCTTGCAAGGTCGGCTGCCTGGCCAATGCGGAGCGCTTCGCCTAATTGTCTGGTAAATCCTTCAATTAATTTTTTCATCCACCGGGTTTCTACTTGAATTTGCGGTCAAAGGTAGGTGATGACTGATAAAATCAAAAGGGGTGCAGAAGGCGAGCAGCTGGCAGCAGTCATGCTTGAGGAGAAGGGATTTCTCATACGCGAGAGAAACTACCGCTACAAACGGTCAGAAATTGACTTGATCGTAAGTCGCGGGAGCTGGCTGATCTTTGTAGAAGTGAAGACTCGCACGTCGGAGGCGTATGGCTATCCGGAGGCATTTGTAGATCATAATAAAAGACTAAAAATCTTCGAGGGCGCAGATCAGTACATGCACCAAATAAACTGGACAGGAAATGTTCGGTTCGATATCGTTGCAGTAAATCTGGTAGGGAGTGACATCAAAATTCTTCACATTGAAGATGCCTTCTATTGACCCTTGTTGGAGGTGAAAATTTCCCTTCCCTTCTCATCCCATTCTTTTCGGATGAAGGGGCGAATGGTCTCATCAAAGGCTTCCTTAGGATACGCTATGATTCTTTTGCGCTTTCCGTTAGGATAGTTTTCAATCCAATCGCCTATTTTTTGGTCCCATTTGTATTCTCCGGTAACGGCTATTATTCCGTTTTCGTGGAACAGAAAGTAGAAACCCTCCCGTTCATCAATTTCTACGGGGATCATTTCCTTTACTTTTTTACGTTCGACTGGGTCATAATAGGTCACGAGTGATTCCTTCGGCCACCCCTTGTAATATTTTTCTTTGTCACCAAGAACATCGTTCCGATCAAACTGCATCCACCGGCCGTGCTTGGTGCCTTTATAAAATATGCCCTCCTCCAGGACAACATTGTTTTGTAATTTCTTGTAGGGTCCATGAAGGAGCACTCCTTTATTGCTGTCAAAGTTGGAAGTCTTTCTTACCTCCCGCCGTGTGAAATCGTACCAATAAATGTCTCTGACGAAGATCGAAGGCTTCTCCGGTTTTTTCAATACACTGAATAATTCAATTGTTGTGCGTTCGCCAGTGCCTCGGCGGGCATAGGCTTTTCGCGTTTTAACTCCGTAAAAAGTATTCCTTTTTGGCTTCTTCTTTTTTGCAACGATTGGCTCCGAAGTAATTTCGTCCAGCTCGAGGAGTTTGAAAGGTTTATCCGTTTCAAATGTAAACTGCCCCTCTACACCAATGGGTTCTTTTCCCCGCGCTGGCTGTCCAAGCGCGATTGCGGAAATGAATAGACAGAGTATGCCCAAGGGAACCTTCACCATTGCATTCAAAGAACGAAAATAGAGAAAGTTTATTTTACCCAGGCTGTAACGAAGGGCTAATGTGAAGCCAATGCCACGCTTCGCTTAATGAAATTAGTAAGGTCTGCACCGGTCAACATCCCCTGCGAGAGCAGGGCAAGGTCATAAGCCTGCTTGGCCAATTCTCCTTGTTGTAATTCTCCGTCAGCATTGATAATTTTTTGCGCCATTGGATGATTACTGTTAATGGATACGGCAAATTGGTCAGGCATAGCTCCCATAAAGCTGTACATGCCTCCGCCTCCTCCTGTGCGCGCCATGTCTTTCATGCGACGAGTCCATTCGCTCATTGTTACCGTAACAGGTAAATGATCCGGGGCATGTGAGTCGATGCTCACGGTCATAGATGGGGTACTGATTGCTTTGTCGAAAATTTCCTTCAGCTTATCCTGATCGGGTTGGCTCAGCACACTGTCGATCTTTTCATCCTTGACGATCAATTTGTCAATGGTATCGCTGTCTACACGGCGGAACTGTACTTTTTCAAGTTTCTGCTCCAGTGTGTTTATGAAATGACTGTCCAGCACCCCATCCAGGATGAGTACATCATACGCCTTTTGGTTGGCCGTTTCGATAAAGCCATGCTGCTTTGCGGGATCAGAAGTATAGAGATAGATAACATTCTTCTCTTTGTCGGTTTGAAGGTCCTTGACGTAAGCGCGGTAGTCATCGAAGGTATAATATTTCTTCTGCGTATTCTTCAGCAGGCAAAACTCCTTGGCGCGGTCGTAGAATTTTTCATCACTGATGATTCCATATTTTACGAAGATGTTAATGTCATCCCACTTCTTCTCAAAATCTGCGCGGTCCTTCTTAAACATGTCCTGAAGTTTGTCAGCTACTTTTTTGGTAATGTGCTGACTTATCTTCTTGACATTGGAGTCGCTTTGCAAATAGCTTCTGGAAACATTCAGCGGAATATCCGGGGAGTCCAGAACACCGTGCAGGAGCATAAGGAAATCCGGGACAACGTCCTTAACCTCATCTGTTATGAATACCTGGCGACTGTACAATTGAATTTTATTGCGATTTAGCTCAAAATCATTCTTCACTTTCGGAAAGTAAAGAACACCAGTTAGCGCAAACGGATAGTCAACGTTCAAATGAATCCAGAACAAGGGAGCCTCTGCGAACGGGTAGAGCTCTTTGTAGAAGGATAAATAATCTTCATCGGTCAGATCACTTGGGGATTTTGCCCACAACGGGGATGGATTATTGATAATCCGATCTTTGGTGACCGTTTTATAAGTTGGTTTGTTGTCTTTGTCAACGCCGTCTTCTATCCGGTCCTCTTGGGTACCAAACTTGATTTCGACGGGGAGGAACTTGCAGTACTTTTCGAGAATTCCTTTGATTCTAAACTCATCCAGAAACTCTTCCGAATCTTTGTTGATATGCAGGACGACGTTTGTTCCCCGCGATTCCTTTTTTGCAGAAGTCAACGTGAACGCTGTCGAACCGTCGCACTCCCACAAAGCGGCTTCCTCCGATGTATGGGAACGTGTAAGTATTTCTACCTGATCGGAAACCATGAACGCGGAATAAAATCCAAGCCCGAATTTTCCAATGATGTCTTTGGCATCGGCCTTGTCTTTGAATTTTTCGATGAATTCAGTTGCCCCAGAGAAAGCGATCTGGTTGATGTATTTCTTGATTTCCTCCCCCGTCATGCCAATTCCTTGATCGCTGACAGTAATTGTTTTTTTCTTTTGATCGAAGCTAACCTCGATTTTTAGATCCCCCAGCTCGCCATTGAATTCGCCCATGGACGAAAGTTTCCTTAGTTTTTGTGTGGCGTCAACGGCATTACTCACCAGTTCGCGAAGAAATATTTCGTGGTCCGAATAGAGGAATTTCTTGATGATGGGAAAGATATTCTCCGTGTTGATGGAGATGGAACCTTTTTCTACGGTGTCGGTCATGGCTTAATTTATTAGATTCCTTTGGCGAGTCAAATTTTAGTCCAGAGTGGAATTATGACAGGATGACAGGTATTTAGGGCACGCCGTGGCGCCAGGAACAGCAAACCAGGAAGTTACGAAGCCAGTTAACCTTCGATCGGAGGATTCAACGCGACAGTCTTTTGCTGGCCCAGGTCGATTTCTTCTCCATCCCTGTTCAAGAAGTGAAATTCGGTAATCCCAATGGAGGAATCTTTTACCAGCGAGATGGATCGGTGGTATTTCAAATACCACTTCATTCGTTTGGAGATAAGTCCTTTGGTGTAGTAGGCATGAAGAAAGGGATGCAAGGCAAGCACCAAACCTTTTTCATTTTGTTTTTCAAATAGATGACGAACGTGCTCTTCAATTTGGTCGGTGACCAGAATAGAGGCCTCAATCTTCCCGCTTCCGTTGCACGTAGGACATACCTCCTTCGTTGCAATGTTCATTTGCGGCCGTACGCGCTCACGCGTTATTTGCATGAGTCCGAATTTGGAAAGGGGCAGCACGGTATGCTTGGCGCGATCCTGCTCCATTTCGTCCATCAT
The DNA here is from genome assembly GCA_031384895.1 of Cyclobacteriaceae bacterium. Lineage (GTDB taxonomy): Bacteria > Bacteroidota > Bacteroidia > Cytophagales > Cyclobacteriaceae > ELB16-189. The sequence continues at coordinate 12,464 of JANNAZ010000352.1, forward strand.
GGTCTTGAGGACCTGTCGCTTATTCTCCTGGCTCCTCATGTCGATGAAATCAATCACGATGATACCGCCCATGTCGCGGAGACGGAGTTGGCGCGCTACTTCCCTGGCGGCCTCCATGTTTACGGAAAGCGCGGTTGTTTCCTGGTTCTCTTCGCGGTTGGACTTGTTTCCGCTGTTTACGTCGACCACATGCAAGGCTTCGGTATGTTCAATGATTAAGTAGCCGCCTCCTTTAAGGCTAACGGTTTGACCGAAAGCAGACTTAATTTGTTTTTCGATCCCGTAGTGTTCGAAAATCTTCTCCTTGCCCGTATACAGCTTGACGATTTTATCTTTTTCCGGAGCAATGGTATGGATGTAGGTCCTTACCTCATCAAAGATTTTTTTGTCATCAACGTGAACGTTGTCGAATGACTCGTTTAGCAAATCCCTCAGGATGGATGAGGTCTTGCTCAGTTCGCCAATGATTTTGTCTCGTGGATTGGCTAATGCCAGCCGTTCGATCCCATCTTCCCAGGTCTTAACCAGGTTGCGAAGGTCTTTGTCCAATTCAGCAACGTCCTTGCCTTCCGCCACGGTGCGCACGATGACGCCAAAGCCCTCTGGCTTGATGGATTGAATAAGACGTTGCAGGCGCTTGCGTTCGTCGTTGCTGCTGATGCGTTTGGATACGTTTACAGAATTTGCAAACGGCACCATCACTAGATAGCGTCCGGCAATGGATATCTCCGAAGAAAGCCGTGGGCCCTTTGTAGAGATCGGCTCTTTTACGACCTGAACCGGAAGGATCAGGTTTTTGGAGAGCTGTGTGCCTATTTTTCCGTGCTTGTCGATGTCGCGGTCAGCATGAAATTTTTCGAGTCGGCCACCTGTGATCTTCTTTGCGCGGACCAATTTGGTGAATTTCATCAAGGAGGAAAACTGCGGTCCCAGGTCCAGGTAGTGAAGGAATCCATCCTTTTCGTACCCGATGTCAATGAAGGCGGCATTTAGGCCCTGGACAACTTTTTTTACATTGCCCAGGTAAATGTCACCTACTGAGAATTTAGTTGCACCGTTGTCTTCGTGAAATTCAACCAGTGATTTGTCGCGTAAAAGTGCGATGCGGCATCCTTCCGGAGTAGCGCAGATAATAAGTTCGTTACTCACGGCGTATCAGGATGATGCTATTTTTTCTTGTGACGGTTCTTTCTCAAACGCTTTTTGCGTTTGTGGGTAGCCATCTTGTGTTTCTTTCTTTTCTTACCGCTTGGCATAGTCTTTCTTTTTTGCCCCACTCCCCGGCCAGTAGGTCAGAGAACGGAGTTGGTTAATAAATTATTTAAGTTCCTCCAGATAGGAATCCACGGTTGCCTTAACCGCAGGATCCGAATCCATTTTTTTTACTTTTTCAAACTGTTGACGCGCTTTTTCTTTTTGCCCCTGGTTCATGAAGGCAACACCCAAAAGCAATTGCCCTTGCAGGTGGTTGCTGTTGACGCCAGCAAGTTTTTCCAGCCATTCAACTGCCTTTGCGTACTGCCCGGATTGAATGGCCAGCATACCCATATTGAACAAGGCCAGTTCATTCTTAGGATCTTCCGCCACCACTTCCCGCAACATGGTTATTCCCTTCATCGGCGAATCTGAACTCAGATACGTCATCGCAAACTTGGTTTTCACTTCCAGGTTGGTTGGATTTTTTTTCAGAACGAGGGTGTATAACTCCCTTGTTTTTTCAGCGAGTAAACGCTGTTTTTCGCGCTCAACGGCGAAGGTATATGCTTCGTAGAAGGCATCGGCTGCTTTCATCAAGCTTTCATCAGTTTTAAAGAACGTTGCTGCTCGGTCGGCGTACCAGGCTGAGCTGTCAAAAAGACCAGCTTTCTGGTACAGACCCGTTAACGAGTCGGCAAAGATAGCATTTTTTTCTTCAGACAATTCGGATAAGTAGCGGGCTCTCAACCGGTTAATGTTGGTCCGAATATCTTTTGGTGTAGGGCTGTGTGGGTTTCCCGCAGCGGATGCTGGATCGGTTCCCGGTAAGGTGGTCTGCAACTGGCTGTCATTCTCGACCACCGCCTTGGGCAAAAAGTAAAGGATGGCAATCATCCCGATGGCAGCGACTAGCAAGATGGCTCGCGTCTTTCTCATCGGATAATTAGGGATTCATGACGTGGAGCAGGGAACTCAAAGCCGATAGGCGTAAGATCCTGGCTATTATTTTTCAGCCAGCTGTTTTACTTTGTCGCTGGCCTTAATCTTATTGATAAAAACTTTTGCAGGCTTAAAGCTCGGGATGTAGTGCTCATCAATCACAATGGCTGTGTTTCTCGAAATGTTGCGGGCAATTTTTTTCTTTCTCTTCTTGTTGACAAAACTTCCGAATCCGCGCACATAAATATTATGGCCGCTTGACATCGAGTTTTTAACAATGGAAAAGAAGGCTTCTACAGATGCCGTTACGTCGGCTTTGTCGATCCCTGTCTTGTCTGCAATTTGATTGATTACGTCTGCTTTCGTCACGGTTCTGGGGTGTTAGGGATTTGCTTAGGGACGACAAAATTAATTTGCTCGGTCAGAATTAAAAACAATATTGAAAAATTCTGAGTATCAATGAAATGAAGGACAGAGATTTCTCGTCAAAAATCGTCGAATGGTATAGGGACCACCACAGGCAACTTCCATGGAGAAAGACCCGGGATCCCTATAAAATATGGCTTTCGGAAATAATTCTACAGCAAACCCGGGTGTTGCAGGGGCTCCCATATTACCTAAAATTTATTCACAGGTACCCCACGGTTTCGGCTCTGGCAGCAGCCCCTGAGCGCGACATTCTTAGGCTTTGGCAGGGTCTGGGGTACTACTCCAGAGCCCGCAACCTTCGGAAGTGTGCGAAAGAGGTGGTTGATCGGCACAACGCGAAATTTCCGGTCACTTTCGCCCAACTAAAAACATTGGTTGGCATAGGTGATTACACAGCGGCAGCAATTGCCTCTTTCGCCTTCGGCGAGCAAGTTGCGGTAGTTGATGGAAACGTCTTTCGGGTTCTTTCGCGGGTGTTTGGGATCCATGAAGCCATTTCTTCTGCACAGGGCAAGCGGCGGTTTTCGGAATTGGCGAATCGGCTCATCCCTGCCGAAAATCCGGGGACCCACAACCAGGCGATCATGGAGTTCGGCGCAACCCATTGCCTGCCACGAAATCCAAAGTGTGAAATATGTCCATTCAGGCGAGTTTGTTTTGCCTCTCAACGCAACCTCCAACAGTTCCTCCCGGTAAAGGTGAAAGCAAAGAAGCCTATGCCTCGTTACTTCTATTACTTTGTCGCGCGTCATGGCAAAAAGGTTTTGCTCAAGGAGCGTGCCCTGGGAGATATTTGGACAGGCTTGTATGATTTTCCACTACTTGAAACCACGAGTAGGGTGTCAGCAAACCAAATTCGCAAACTCCTGACGGAGGACTTGCGAGTCCATATTGACTTCAATGAAAAGTTGAAAATCTCGGCTCCCCGTAAACATGTTCTTTCGCATCAACTAATTCATGCCCGCTTCATCGAACTAAGCCTGAAGAAGGAAAGCCCGCCGCGGGCAAGTAAACTGTTTGCTGGTTCGGCATTTTACACTGCACGTCAGATTGCTCGTCTGCCAAAACCAGTCCTAATCAGTCGGTACCTCGACGAATGGCTGATACTTTAGGAGTCATGGGGATTTGGTAAATTTGCATCCTTGCCGTTCCCGGAATGGAAAAATTGGCAACTTTTGAATCGAGATAAATCAGCAAAACAGAACGAATATGTCAGGTGTGAACAAAGTCATTTTGGTGGGTCGGCTAGGCAAAGACCCTGAAGTAAGAAACCTTGAAAATGGCGCTTCAGTGGCCAATTTTACGCTTGCTACGTCCGAGTCCTACAAGGATAAAACTACCGGCGAAAAGAAGGAAATAACAGAGTGGCACAACATTGTGCTCTGGAGAGGACTGGCGGAAATTGCCGCCAAGTATCTACACAAAGGAGACATGATTTATGTTGAAGGAAGGCTTCGTACCCGGTCTTGGGAAAAGGAGGGGGTTACACGGTACACTACGGAAGTGGTAGGCGACAACATGACTATGTTGAGCACACGTCGGGATGGTGGAGCAGCGCCTGAATACCGACCCCCAGCACCAGGGCAGTCTAATCCTGCTCAAACAGAGTCAAAACCGTCAAGTGATAGTTCGGATGACCTGCCATTCTAAACAAGTAGACACACACGGCCTGAAACCCTACAACTTTGGACGAGCCTCCCAGTATATTCTTAATTGACGTTGCTTCGATGGAGCTCAATACTTTTTACCTGATTAGTTTCGTGGTTATTGCAGCGCTGCTTGTCACATCTGCGATCATTTCAGCTTCTGAAGTTGCTTTTTTTTCATTGAAGGCCGATGACTTAGAGCGTTGCCGCGATTCGGACGATACACGGAGCACAAACATCCTGGCCTTATTAAAGCGACCGAGATTGCTTCTGGCCACCATTCTCATCGCCAACAACTTTGTGAATGTTGGAGTTGTCACGATCTCCACATTTCTAATGTGGGAAATGGCTGGAACGCATAAGCCGACACAAGCTATTGTTGGGGTGGTCACCTTGGTAACCACGGTGGCGATCACATTTTTTGGGGAGATAGTCCCAAAAGTTTACGCGACAAAACGCAACCTCGTCATTGCACGATTGACCGCTGGACTGTGGATGCTTATGGAAAAAATTTGCCGACCGGTTTCCTACATGCTTTTGGGTATGAGCAGTCTCATTGAGCGAAGAATTGCCAAACGTGGCTATAACAGTACGGTGGAAGAGTTAAACCATGCGCTTGAACTGACTACGGATAACCCGGAGACCTCGATTGATGAAAGGGAAATCCTTAGAGGAATTGTAAACTTTGGGACACTGACGGTTAAACAAGTAATGAAATCCCGGTTGGAGGTTTCTACAGTGGATGTCGAGCTGGACTTCAAGGAACTACTGGATGCCGTAAGCAAATCGGGATATTCCCGGATTCCTGTATTTAGAGAAACAATCGATCACATTGAGGGAATCTTATACACGAAGGACCTCTTACCCTACCTGGGAGAAAGCAAGAATTTTCAATGGCAGCGCTTGTTGCGTCCCGGATTTTTTGTTCCCGAAACGAAGCGACTGGATTCACTGCTCCATGATTTTCAGAACAAGCGGGTTCACATCGCTATTATTGCCGATGAGTACGGCGGGACCAGCGGACTTGTCACCTTGGAAGATCTCATCGAGGAGATTATTGGTGAAATCAACGACGAATTTGATGAAGTTGCCGCCTTGTACCAGAAGATTGACGATCGAACGTACATTTTCGAAGGGAAGATTTCATTGAATGACTTCTGCAAAATTTTGGACCTGGATGCACAATATTTTGACGAGGGCAAGGGCGAGAGCGAATCCCTTGGCGGGATGATGCTTGAACTGAATAAGACGATGCCAGTGACGGGAGACATTATCACCCACGATCGATTCCAGTTTACCATTCTCACGGTAGATGAGAAAAGAATCAAACGGATTCGGGTTGTTGCCAATGAAGCCGCACCGAGTGAAGCCTGAAAGAGCAATTTGCGGAGTCATGTGGGGCTTGCTTTTTCTGGCGGCTATAACCTGTTCGTGCACATCTCAATACCAACCCAAACCAATAGGATATAATCGCATTGTACTACCCGAACCAGCGTACAGGCTGTCGCCGGATACTCTGCCGTATCGATTTGAATACTCCAGTCATGCCCGATTCATGCGGGATACGTCATGGATTAGAGACAAACATTGGGTAGAAATTTATTACCCAACTCTGAATGCGACGATTCATGTCACCTACAAGTCAATAGGAAATAGCGAAAAGTTACTAAAGGAATATCTGGAAGATGCTTATGTCCTGACGGCCAAGCATCAAATCAAAGCCTATTCCATTGATGAATCAATTGTCAAGACACCAAGCGGCAAAACGGCCATTATTGCCGAACTGGATGGTGAGGTTCCCAGCCAGTTCCAATTTACGGTGACTGATTCTTCGGAACATTTTTTACGCGGTGCAGTGTACTTCAATGTCAATGTGCAAAATGATTCCCTCAGACCGGCAATTGAATTTGTGAAGAGGGATGCAATGCGACTTATCAATACGCTTGAGTGGAGATAGGGCGGCCGCATGTCTGCGTGTTGGTGTACTCGAAAACACATCAACATGTTCTTCTGTGAATTGTTAACTTGACATCTGATTGTTGCGCCAGATTTATACTACGTTAATACGCTAATCCGTTGGCCTCATTTTTTGAGACACCTATCGAATTTTTAAAGGGCGTTGGGCCTCAACGCGCTATACTTCTCCAGAAGGAACTAAAGATATTTACATTCGGCGACCTCATCCAACACTATCCCTTTCGGTATGAGGACCGTACTCGATTTTATCAGATCAAGGATATTCACGAGGAGATGCCATCCGTTCAGATCCGTGGCAAAATTACCCGATTTGAAACGGTGGGAGTTCAGTACAAGAAGCGCCTGGTCGGTCATTTTACGGATGGTACCGGAAGCCTTGAATTGGTTTGGTTTCAGGGAATTAATTGGATCCTGCAAAGAGTAAAGCCGGGGACAGCCTACATTATTTTTGGCAAGCCCAGTCGATATGGAAAGTCGATTTCCATTGCCCATCCCGAAGTGGACCCGGAACACGAAACCGATGAAAAAAGTGGTCTTCAACCAGTCTATCCGCTTTCTGAAAAGCTCCGCAACCGTCATATCGACAGTAAATTTATTTCACGGCTGCAACAGGAGATCTTTCGTTCGGGGCAGAGTCACGTAAAGGAGACGCTACCGGAAAGACTTATTAATCAATACGCTTTGGCGGGAAAACAAGTCGCTCTTCGCAACGTTCATTTTCCAGCGGACCCGAATGACCTTTCGGCGGCGCAGTACCGCTTGAAATTTGAAGAGCTCTTTTACCTGCAACTTCGGTTATTGAAGATGAAATTGGTGCGCTATGAAAAATTCAAGGGCCAGGAATTTAGGGATACAGCCATCTTAACTGACTTCTATAAACACCACCTTCCCTTCGCCCTTACGGAAGCACAAAAAAGAGTGATTCGTGAGATCTATCAAGACATGAAGTCCGGGAGGCAAATGAGCAGACTCTTGCAAGGGGATGTGGGGAGTGGAAAAACTATTGTCGCCTTCATATGCATGTTGCTGGTGATTGGAGGTAAAGCCCAAGCCGCGCTCATGGCACCTACAGAAATTCTCGCACAACAGCACTTTAGCAATTTGAAGGTTTATGCGGATGCAATGGGTCTCCCGATTGCACTGCTTACTGGTTCGACTAAGAAATCCATACGTAAAGTCTTGCATGTGCAGCTTCAATCCGGTCAACTCAACATCTTGATTGGCACCCACGCGTTGCTTGAAGAAGAGGTGCGCTTTCATCATTTGGGGCTTGCCATCATTGATGAACAGCATCGGTTTGGCGTTGCGCAGCGTTCTAAACTCTGGCAGAAAAATGCGACGATCTTTCCTCATGTGCTTGTAATGACGGCTACCCCAATACCGCGAACGTTAGCCATGACCCTATATGGTGATTTGGAGATATCTGTTATTGATGAACTGCCAAAAGGAAGAAAGCCAATCAAGACAACGCATCAATTTGATTCCCATCGCCTTCAAGTCAATGCATTTCTGCGATCTCAAATTGATGCGGGCCGTCAGGTATATATCGTTTACCCACTCATTGAAGAATCGAAAAAACTGGATTTGAAGCACCTGATGGATGGCTATGAGAGTGTCTCCCGTGCCTTCCCCGATCTTCCGATCAGCATTCTACACGGGCAAATGAAGTCGGAGGCCAAGGAGTTTGAAATGCGGCGATTTGTAAAAGGAGAAACGAAAATTATGGTGGCAACAACCGTCATTGAGGTAGGCGTTGATGTTCCTAATGCTTCGGTTATGATTGTTGAAAGCGCGGAACGATTTGGACTCTCGCAATTGCACCAGCTTCGTGGGCGTGTCGGTCGAGGCGCCGAGCAATCCTACTGTATCTTGCTGACCGGTTTCAAGCTGGGCGCCGAGGCACGTCTTCGCATGAAGACCCTGGTTCAAACAAATGACGGGTTTGAAATAGCAGAAACTGACCTGGAGTTGCGCGGCCCTGGTGACCTGATGGGGACACAACAGAGTGGTCTGCTCGATTTACTTATCGCTGATCTTGGCAAAGACGGCAAAATTCTTCAGCAAGCGAGAGAAGCCGCCGGCACTATCCTTGAGGAGGACCCGGAACTTAAGAAACCTGAAAATTTACCCATAAAAGCGCATCTTTCGGCGCTGCGGAAGAGTACGGTGAACTGGGCAAAAATCAGTTAGCCGAGTTTGTCCGAACCAAGTATATTTGAGATTGGGATATACCCTCATGATACGAATTGCATTAACGGTTGTCTTCGTTGGCTTTGCAAATCTATTTCTTTGGGCGCAATCCGGCCATTATTTTCTTTCTCATTACAAGCCGGGGAGTGACAAGATAAATTACCTCAGCTTTGATATCCACCAGGATAACAATGGCATTTTGTTTTTTGCCAACCGCTCCGGTGTGCTTCAGTTTGACGGACAGTCCTGGTTGCAAATACAGGCTAAAGGAGCCGTGTACACGTTGACTGCAAGTTCTTCAGGAGAGTTGTTTGCGGGTGGATCTTCCGGCTTTGGCAAGATTGTTCGTACCGAGCAAAATCAGCGAGAATATCAATCGCTTTCTGATTCTCTCCCAGAAGCCAAACATGTCTTTGCTTCACAAGTTTTTAAAGACAACGCATATTTCCTGACCGAATCTTCCCTTTTCCAGGTTAATGTTTCTTCTTCAGGTTCCCGGAGACTGGTCGATGTGGCAGAGACAGAAGGATCTTTTACGGGCCTGTATGTTATAGGCAACCACTTGTACGTTGATACCGAGGAAGATGGATTGAAAAAACTCGAGAATAGCAAGCTTACTATTTCCGATATCCACCAGGGAAAGCATTTGGTATTCAGCGAACCTTCTCCGGATGGGAAAAGCTATCTCGTGGCAACCGAGAACAACCAGTTCTTTGTCTATCGTGAAGGATCACCGCCATTGGAAGTTCAACCTAAAGACATAGAATATTTGACATCTAATGTGGTTGCTAATGCCACTTGGGTCACTGAAAAGATGGTCGCGATCGGAACGTTGCGTGGGGGAGTTGTCTTTTTAGACCTGGAGACATCTGAAACGCCTGAGATCGCCAACTACTTCACAGGCTTACCCGACAATGAAATTTTTACCATTCATTCAGACTCTCATTTGGGAGTATGGATAGCCCATGAATATGGGTTCACCCGCATTGCTCCATTTCTTCCATTCCGCACCTACAATCACTACCCTGGACTGGCTGGCAACATGTTATGTGTTCAGTCCTTTGCAGGTACCATCTATGTGGGCACGACGCTTGGGCTATTTCGTCTGACGGAACAGGAGATTTACGACACGCAGATGTATGAGGTCATGCAGACCATTGTTGAGGCGCATGCAGCAACGGCTGCCGTTCCTGTTGTAGAACGGAAAAAGAGTCGTCGCGGATTTCTAGGGATAGGCAAGAAGAAGGTCACAGAACCTGTGCAACAGCCTAAAGTGGAAAAGCAGCGACCCAAAGCCAAGAGAAAAGCTAAAATTCAAAAATCAAGACAGGTGTTGCGCGGCATTGAGCACTCATTTACTCAGGTCCTGGGCGTTTCTGGAAAAGTGGATCAGTTGATTCTGGTAGGTAAGAAGCTTTTGGGCGGTGGAATTAGCGGTGTATTTGAAGTGAACGATCTTGTAGCGACTCCAATTACGTCAGTTCCCTCCCAGGCCATATTTTACTCTGAAAACTTAGATCAGCTGCTGGTCAGTACGATTGATAATGAGATTAAATCCTTTCGGGCGACGTCGAAGGGATGGGTTGACGGACAATTTCCCGATTCACTGTCCATGTACTCGGATTACTTTTTTGAGGATCATGCCCAAAATCTTTGGATTTGCGGCAGAGACCGGGTTATGCGTATAGGAATAGAAGAGAAGGAAATTCTGGACGCAGAAACAATTCCACTGCCCTATACTTCGGTTGATAAAACAGTGGGGCTTTCCTACGGTCAAGATGTTTACTTGACTCAAAATGGAGAATTCTTTCATTACCTCAGTTTCAAGAATGCTTTTGTCAAGTATGATTCGTTGCCTGGTGCCGAAAAATATTTTGCGTCCTCAGGAGCTTTCTGGTTTTACGATGGACACCGTTGGAGGACAGTTGACCGAAGACTGCAAGGTGAAATGAAGACGGAATGGTTGGCGTTATTCCCTGACATTAGGTTTTTGGCTCCGGCGGAGCAAGGCAAAAGTCTTTGGGTGATCACAGCCTCCAACGAACTATATAAGTTCTCGAGCGAATTCACCATAGCTCCGGCAAAAGGAAACCCCTTGTTTCTCAAAGAGGTTAGAAACCAGCAAGCCAAACTATCTCCAAAAGCTTTGCGCGTCGATGAAAGTGAAAGTGCGCTCACATTTGAGTTTATACAACCGGAATATGTAAGCCTGCAGGCAGTAGAATACCACTATTGGGTAAAGGGGCTTCAGGCGACCTGGTCGGATTGGTCGATCATCAACAATGTTATCAATTTCCCTTTTCTACCCCCTGGTACGTACAGCGTGATGGTTGAGTCAAGGGACTTGTTTGGAAAGGTCACAAAACTGGATACGATCGAAGTGAGTGTCGTACCGCCGTATTGGAAACGCCCTGGATTCTTTGCGCTTGAATTTCTTTTCTTTGGTGCGCTCGTTGTGTTGTCACTTCGACTCAATGTCTCTACTGTCCGGTATCGATACCTTAGCCAGTTTCTTTCAACGCTTACAATTGTACTTCTGATTCAGTTCGCGCAAACGGTATTGTCAGCCAATTTGATGCTTAGGAGTTCTCCGGTCGCTGAGTTCTTTGTACAGGTTCTCATCGCCCTGCTGGTCTTGCCAGCAGAGAATTTTCTCCGAAAGCGGATGATTAAGGCCGCCGAGCGGACAAAGCGTTAGTTTATTAGCTGTATTCCGTACTTTTCATGTAAAACCACAGCCTATGTTTCTAAATCTGGAAACCATTCCTGCATTTTATAAAGGATATGTCAAGCTAGTGCCTCACCCCGATGTGCTTCAGGCCTTGCGGATTTCCGGGTATCGAACGATGGAATTAATCCACTCTATACCTGAATCGAAAAGTGATTTTCGATATGCTGAGGGCAAATGGTCAGTACGGGAGGTGCTGTGCCATATGATGGACGCTGAACGTATCTTCAGTTATCGGGCGTTGCGCTTTGCGAGAAACGACCGCACCCCGCTCCCTGGCTTTGATGAGAATGAATATGCGAATCACCTCAATGCAAACGGGCGAAATCTCACGCAAATCGGAGATGCAATGCAGCATCTTCGAACGTCTACCGTTGACCTTTTCGAAAGTTTCACAGAAGATATGCTTGCCCGAAAGGGGACGGCGAGTAAGAACGAACTATCCGTGGTAGCCCTCGGCATCATCATTGCCGGGCACGAGACTCATCATTGCAAAATCCTGACGGAACGCTACATAAACGCCGAATGAAGGAGTGCCGATGGATTTGGCTGACCGGGTTGTTGTTTGCGACAGCATGTTCTCCTTCTTACTATCTGCACAAGCAAATCGATCAGGCGGAAAATGACTTTCATGATCACATTGGATTTACCCTGTACGACCCCGTGCGTCAGAAGACCGTATTTGATCATCAGGGGGATCGATATTTTATTCCGGCATCAAACACACAAATCTTCACGCTTTATGCATCCCTTCAATTGTTGGGAGACTCTATCCCCGCTTTACGCTATGAAAAGCGTGGTGATTCCCTGATCTTTTGGGGAACAGGCGATCCCAGTTTTTTATACGATGGCGTGGTTCATAGCGACCGGACGCTGAGTTTTCTTCGCAACCACCCCTCCAAATTATTTTTTGCAACAGGAAACTTTCAAACAGAACACTTTGGTCCCGGATGGTCGTGGGGAGATTACCGATATGACTATCAGGTTGAGAGAACCCCATTTCCGATTTATGGAAACCGATTTCACATGCGGAAGCAGGGCGGGTCGTTTGTTCCAACACCTGGTATTTTTAATACAGAAGTTTTGCGAGCCCGCAGCGCAAGAGAAAACCACGAAATGGTAAGGGATGTTGGATCAAACTCGCTGACCTATCTTCCGGGACGCAAGGATACAGTCTCGGAATGGGAAATTCCATTTCACTACAATGACGAGTTCTTGATTCGGTTGCTGACCGACACGCTTAAACGTAACGTTCAGTTGATTTCAACTCCATATTCACCCAGTGCAAGCGTATTCTACTCCGTGCCTTCCGATAGTCTTTACAAGGTGATGATGCAGGAGAGTGACAATTTTATTGCGGAACAATTGTTACTACTCTGTGCGGGCCAACTCACAGACAGTTTAAACACGGACATTGCTATTCGTGAAGTGAAGAAGAGATTTCTAGCCGATCTTCCCAATCCTCCTGTTTGGGTAGATGGCTCAGGGCTGTCCCGGATGAACCTTTTCACGCCCCGCTCAATCGTGAAATTGTGGGACAAGATTAGCGTGCTTGTTCCCCGCAAGCGACTGTTTGATTTGTTGGCCGTGGGCGGGGTGAGCGGCACAATCAAGAACTATTACAAGGCGGACCGTCCGTATATCTATGGAAAGACCGGCACACTAAGAAATAATCACATGCTGAGCGGATTCTTGATCACACGGAGCGGAAGAATGCTCATATTTAGTTGGATGAATAATAACTTTACGACGTCGACGGGCAATGTCCGGACTAAAATGCAGGAAGTTTTAAAAGCCATTCATGAGAAGTATTAAGCGGATTTTTAAAATTGTAGGACGTCACCGGCTGCTTGGGACAGTACTCTTCCTGGGTTTAACCAATGGACTCTTTGCGCAACCCATCGATTCCCTGGGCATCAAGATCGGCCAAATGATCCTGATCGGATTTCCGGGTACGCAAGCGGACCCGTTGGTGGTTGAGGAAATTCGTTCAGGAAAAGTGGGGGCGGTCATCATGTTCGAAAAGAACATTCCCAATAGCAGTGCCGCATTTGCTTCGCTTAAGAAAATTATCTGGTCCTATCAAAAGGCTGCACCGATTCCACTACTATTTGCAATTGATCAGGAGGGGGGAAAGGTAAACCGGCTGAAAGAGAAATATGGATTTCCCCGATCTATCACTGCCCAAGATATGGGACGGTCGCCTACGCTTGACTCCGTGCGTTTTTACTCCGAATCAACCGCCGCCACACTCGCCGGGTTGGGGATCAACGTCAACTTTGCCCCCGTGCTGGATCTGGGAATCAACAAAAAAAATACAGTGATTTACACAGTGGGCCGCGCATTTTCTGCGAACCCCGACTCAGTGGCCCTGCTTGCCAACGAATTCATTAAGGCCCACAGAAGATTCGGTGTGATCACGGTGCTCAAACATTTCCCAGGCCACGGAAGCTCTATGGCAGACACTCATTATGGCGTAGCAGATGTAACGACCTCCTGGACGGCGGCTGAATTGATTCCATACCAGCGCCTTATTTCCACCGGTGCTGCCGATGCCGTTATGACCGCGCACATTGTGAACAGACAACTTGATCCGAGGGGATACCCGGGCACGCTCTCCACCCGAATGATTGACAGTCTGTTGCGGAAGCAGTTGCGATATGATGGGGTGGTATTTTCAGATGATATGCAGATGCAGGCAATCGCAAAACAATATGGCCTGGAGGAATCGATACGACTTTCAATCAACGCGGGTGTTGATCTGCTTTGCTTTTCGAACAACATCCAGGGAAGCGAGGAGCGTACCGTCGACAAAGTGCATGCCGTCATACGTGCGCTAGTGGAGAATGGGCAAATCAAGATGGAACGAATTGATGAAGCCTACCGACGAATCATGAAGCTGAAGAAGCGAATCGTTCTTCCCACATCAGATCAGTTGCCGCTGGAAGCAGTGCCTCCTACACGAGTTAAACAGATGAAAGACACGGCCACTGTAAAACAAATCGCGGAACCTGTTCCAGAAAAGAAGAAGAAGAAAAAGAAGTAGTACCAACCAAACAAATTAGTATGGCAACGCAGAACGATATCCTTCAGATGAAAGAGGAATTGAAGAAGATTCAGGAACAGATGCACAAATCACGCCGACGGGCAGCCATCGGGTTTGGCCTCCTCGTTTTTGCCCTGGTGCTGTCGTTTGTATTTGCTTTCGTGCAGCAAGTAGCAGCCGAGAGGAATGCTGAAGAGGCATTTAAGCAACAAGAACTAGGTAAGAAATCCCAGCTAATGGCTGAGGCAAACGCTATGGAAGCTATGAAACAGGCTCAACTTGCTGAGGAAATGCGAAGAATGCTCGATGAATGCCGGAGTTTGAAGAAATAATATTGCACGGAGAATTATCTTAAGGATCACCATAGTCTCATAAAAAATTAGGCCCAATGACATTACAAGAGGAAATAGTTCAGTTGCATGAGCAAATCAAAAAGATGGAAAAATTGGCGGTGCAAAGAGCAAGGCGCAGCGCAATCGGGTTTGGCGTAGTCGCTATCACAGCCCTGATTTCGTTTGTTTACGGATTTGTTCAGCTGGAAAACGCCCAGCGACAGCAAGAATTGGCAATACAAATGGAGAGAAAGGCCTTAGCGGCTGAGGAAAATGCGATTCTCTCAAGAGACAAGACGGAAATTTGTCAGCATGAGCTATTGAAGTGCCTTGCTTCACGGAAATAATGGAAGAGGTATTCAAAGTCATAGCACCAACTCATTCTGAAGTTCCAATACTTCTCAGCGTTCCACATTGTGGTACGGATTTTCCACCTGAACTCAAAGACCAATATGTTTGTGAACTAATCCAAGCGCCGGATGATACCGACTGGTTTGTAGACAAACTTTATGATTTCGCGCCCGAGCTTGGGATCACGATAATTTCGGCACAGATCAGCCGCTGGGTCATCGACTTGAATCGTGACCCGGAAGAAAAGCCGCTTTATGTGGATGGAAGAATTATTACCGGGCTTTGCCCTACCACAAATTTCCTGGGTGAACACCTATACAACGACAAGCGAACTGCCGTAGATAAAAAGGAAGTAGAGCTGAGGTTACTGAACTACTACTACCCATATCATGCAAAAATTCAGGAAACACTGGATCAACTGATTCGGCGACATGGGCAGGCCTTGCTTTGGGATTGTCATTCGATCCGCCAGTTTGTCCCTACCATTCACCCGGAGAAATTTCCTGACCTGATTCTTGGCGACGCCGACGGGACATCCGCCTCTCCCGGACTGATTGAGGGTACACTGAGTATTCTGGACCACTCTCGTTTTCAGACCCGTCACAATTTCCCTTTCAAGGGTGGCTACATTACCCGACATTTCGGGAAACCGGCTATGGGCCAACATGCGCTGCAGCTGGAAATGACCAAGGTGAACTATATGGACGCGACAGAGCTGAATTATGATGCGGTAAAAGCCCAGGAAATGAGAACGCTGCTAAAGCGCGTCTTCCAGAAACTTATCGACCAGCTATGAATGCCTCAAATTCGTTGACCTATTTTCGTTTTAAGGGAATACTTCAGCAAGAGGATTGGCTTTCGCCAGCCTATATCGGGGTTGATCACAACGGCATGATCCAGTTTATTTCTTCGCGTCCTCCGGAAGAGGCAATTGCCATTGAAGCGGTCGATGGATATGCACTCCCCGGATTTCAAAATGCACACTCACACGCTTTTCAATATGCAATGGCCGGGTGGGCCGAGAATCATCCACCCGGAACAGATGACGATTTCTGGACCTGGCGTGAAGAGATGTACAAATGTGCGCTCTCGGTGGATCCGGATCAGGCTGAGGCGATTGCTGCCATGCTGTATGCCGAAATGGTTCGCCAGGGATACACGCATGTTGCGGAGTTCCACTACCTCCATCATGACAAGAACGGAAAGCCGTACACCCATCTCGCTGAAATGGGTGAACGCATGGTTGCTGCCGCACAAACCGCAGGCATTCACATCACACTCGTGCCTGTATTTTATCAAAAAGGTGGATTTGGTAAGCCACCCACCGAACGCCAGCGCAGGTTCATTTCTGAGACTGTTGACAGCTACTTCAAGTTGTTGGAGGCCTCCAGAAAAGTGGTCAGGGATCAACCCGGGGCGCAGCTGGGATTCAGCATTCATTCACTGCGTGCGGTAGAACTCAACGACATTATCAGAACTTTCCGTGAAGGTCCGGCAGAATTACCCTTTCACCTTCATGTAGCTGAACAAAAGAAAGAAATAGAGGACAGCATAAACTACTGTGGGAAGCGACCGGTACAATGGGTGTTGGAAAACATGCCCGTCGATCACCGGTTTAATCTGGTTCACGCCACGCATCTTGATGATGACGAATTGAAAGGCGTGGCAGCATCGGGTGCGCATGTGGTCTTATGTCCCTCAACAGAAGGAAACCTGGGTGATGGAATCTTTCGGATGAAAGAGTACACAACGCTTGGTGGTCGCTGGACCATTGGAACAGACAGCCATATAGGGATCAACCCATTGGAGGAATTTCGGATGATTGACTACCGTCAGCGATTGGTTACCAATCGTCGCAATACGTTTGACGGAAGCGCCGCACACTACCTGGTGAATGAGGCAGTGTCTTCGGGCCGCGGTGCCATGGGAAGAATGGATAGCGAACACTTTGCGCCTGGGTCTCCGTTAGATGCTGTAGTGTACAAGGCGAATTCTCATTTGTTAGCGGAAGCAAAGCTTCAACATGTGGCATCAATTATTGTCTACACATCCGACTCCAGTCGCGTGCTCGGAACACTGGTTTCGGGGAAGTGGGTTGTCAAAGATCAGCACCACGTTCGCGGACAATTCATTAAGGGAAAATTTTTAGAAACCATGAGGGCTATTCGCAGCCGGTGAGAATATGGACGAGGAGAGACGTCTTCTGAATACGATTCGCCTTTGCCTCTCGGCAATCTCCTTAATACTCATTGTTATGTTGGCCCTTCTTATCCCGCTCATCATTCCCATGAGATTGGATATCGATGCTCAACCGGCACAACGATCAGGACAAAAGCCTGCCACAACCTGGTCGGCGCCAGATTCATCTTTAATTCCGCAGTCTCCTCAAGGTGACCTGGTTCGCTATGGTCGTGAATTGGTCTCTCATACTGCCGTTTACCTGGGCCCTCAGGGAAGTGTTTCTCCCATCAGCAACGGAATGAATTGTCAGAATTGCCATTTGAAGGCTGGGAGGAAAAGATTCGGAAATAACTTCTCTGCCGTTGCCTCTACCTACCCGAAGTTCAGACCTCGATCGGGAACCAGGGAGTCTGTTGAAAAACGTGTTAATGATTGCCTTGAGCGAAGCCTAAACGGCACGAAGCTAGATGATGACAGCAAAGAGATGCAGGCTTTCGTTTCGTACATCCGGTGGGTAGGGAAGGATGTTCCAAAAGACAGTGTGCCTGAAGGTGCTGGAATTCTTGAACTGCCTTTCCTGGATCGCGCAGCAGATCCCCAAAAAGGAAAAGTTCTTTATGAAGCGCATTGTCTTCGTTGTCATGGCCGCGATGGTGATGGGGTAAGAAATCCAAATGGATTGGAGTGGTTGTATCCACCGCTCTGGGGTTCCAATAGCTTCAATATTGGCGCAGGACTTTTCCGGTTATCGAGAATGGCGGGATACATCAAAGTAAATATGCCCAACGAAAACCCTGCGGACAGATTGCAGCTTCGCAACGAGGAGGCATGGGACATTGCGGCCTTCATAAATAACATGGCTCGGCCCACCAAAGACTTATCAGGTGATTGGCCGATTACTTCTACGAAGCCAGTTGATCATCCCTTTGGGCCGTATGCTGACAAATTCTCGGAGCAGCAGCACAAGTATGGGCCCTTTTTACCCATTCTCAAGAGTCGTACGAAGGCAAACAAATAGACTACTTGAGTTGTGTTTCAAATAGCTTGAGAATCCGCTTGTATTCGTCTGTCCAGCTACTTGCTTCAACAAAACCATGATCCTCCATCGGATACACAGCAAGTTCCCAATTGTCTTTGCCAAGTTCGATTAGTCGCTGGGATAGTCTGACGGCATCTTCAAAGTGGACATTTACATCAACCATGCCATGACAGATGAGTAGATGCCCCTTCAATCCTTCCGCATAGTAAAGGGGCGAACTCTTAGCGTAAGCAACACTATCGGTAACGGGTTCATTGAGAATACTGGAGGTATAACCGTGATTGTAGTGCGCCCAATCTGTGACTGGCCTCAACGCAGCGCCAGCTGCAAAAACATCAGGCGTTGTAAACATGGCCATGAGTGTAATAAATCCGCCGTAAGAACCACCGTATATTCCGATTCGCTTCGGATCAATTTTGTATTTATCGACTAACCATGTTGCTCCATCAACATTGTCGGTCAGATCCTTTCCGCCCATAAACCGGTAGATGCCGGTACGCCAATCCCGTCCGTACCCGGCGCTGGCCCGATAATCCATGTCCAGAACGGTATACCCACGGTCAGCCAATAGATTGTGAAACATATATTCGCGAAAATAGCTGGCCCACCACTTATGGGCATTTTGTGTGTAGCCGGCACCGTGTACAAAAATCACGGCAGCCCCATTTGGCTTAGCGGGGGTGTACACACGCGTATACACAGTTGCACCATCCCGTGCTTTGAATGTTGTTACTTCAGGATCGCGCCACGGATAAGAGGCAAACTCTTGCGTCAGTGAACGTGTTATTTGTTGGATTGGAGCGCCTGGTTTGTTTTCCTGCAGAAAAAGCTCCCACGGTTTGTTGGTATAAGAATACCGGATGGCCAACCATTTCTCATCAGGAGACAATGTTACTTCGTGGGCGCCGGGGAGACTCGTGAGCTTTTCGGTTTTTCCGCCCGTGACAGGCATCCGATAGAAATGTCTTTCTCCAGGGTGTGGCTCATTGCTTGTCAGATAAAAGAACCTCTTGTCTTTGGAGACTTCCACACGCTGAACTTCATAGTTACCTGATGTAAGTGCCTGTCGTTTCCCGGTTACAAAATCATAGACATAGAGATGGGCGTATCCTGTCTCCTCAGATTGAAACCAAAGGGTATTGTCGTTTACCCAGCCAGCGGAACCAAAACCAAATCCGGTAGCGGGACCGCCTACCCAGGCTTCGTCGTGTAACCTATCAATGAGTGATAATTTTTGGGTGGAGACATTTAGTGAAAGCAGCCAGCGGTCTTTGTTGTCTTGAGACCGGACAACGACAAAATTATTTTTTCCATTTTCACTCCAGAACGGCCCGGAGAATGTGACCTGGCGATTTTCAGTTTTTGCCGTCTTGCCGTCTTTGGCAGGTTTTGCGGGGTAGTCTTTCCGAAAGGCGGCCACCTCCTGAATGCCTGGAATTTCGTCAGTCTTCACGGCGAGCACCGTGTCCCGGGCAAGGTCATACACAAACAACTCAACTTGGGTTTGTTGCCCTCCAACCTTTGTACGGGCAGGTATGTCTTCAGTGAAACCCGATTCAGTGACGTAATTTGGAACGATGGTGCTCTTCACTGTTGGAGCCTTTGAAAGGCGATAGGTGATGTATTTTCCATCAGGACTTAGTTGCACTTCACCTACATTCTTTTCTTCGATGTAAATTTCTTTTGGTCGTTTCACCCGGTCTGCCTTTTGAATTTTTTCCGCTGCTTTCCTATTTGTGTTTCGGGTCTTGAGAACTTCAAAGTAAGCCAGCTGATCAACTTTGAGCCACTTCTCCTGATCGGCCATTTTAGGATCTGCTTTTCGTGTTCCTTTGCGGAAATCGGTTAGTTGCGAAAATTGACCAGCCCCGATTTCCCAACCATACAGGTTGCTGCCTGATGTAAACAACACCTTCTTTTCATCCACTGAAAACGAGGGATTAAATTCAGGATCAAGTGTGTTCGTGATTTGAATTTCTTTGCCTGTTGCCAGATCAAGGAGAAAGATATCTCCGTTCCGGGCATATGCCTTTTTGCTTTGATTCCGATTGTATGTTCCGGTGCGAGCCGGCAGGCTCCTCCGTATTACAGGAGATACTTTTTGTGGAACTCGGTTAATCAATGAAATGGTATACAGGGAGTCAGCGGCATTCTTGTCCGGGTTCCAATTGAAGTAGAGCTGTTTTCCATCCTCGCTCCAGAAGGAATTAGAGGGAGCCACCCCGATCCATTTCGGATCACGCATAATTTTTTCTACCGTGAGCGAGCTCAATGTCTGGCCTTGGGATGCAAGTGCAGCAAACACCAGAAAGAGGATTTTTTTCATAGGAATAGCTTCAAAGCGAAAATTAGTCATCAGCCCGCCAAGCAGAAACAACGAAAGTGATGGATGGCAATCGCCTACTCCTTCTTCTTGGTGAGGTCTGTAAACAGGCTGTTGAATAGGGACAGAATGAGGCTGAAAGCAAGGGCCCACCAAAAACCATCAACTTGAAAGTCATCAACAAAATAGTCAACACCAAGGATGAGCATGGCATTGATCGCCAGCAGAAAGAGCCCCAGCGTAAGAATGGTGATGGGAATAGTGAACAGAATGAATAGGGGGCGAATGACCAAGTTGGAAAAGGAAATCAGTGCCGCCACCAGGAGCGCCGCCCAATAATCGGTAACGTGAACACCAGGAAGGAGATAGGCCGTGAGCAGTACAGCCACGCCGGAGAGCAAAAATCGGATCAACGGATTCATAAGGCCAAAGGTGGGATTTACCTGTTGAAAATCCTCGAATCAGGCGCCAGGAAATAGTAAAGACCAGAACTTTTTAAGCTTACCCCACATGACTACTTTCGGGGTGTGTATGCCATAGTTGATATCGAGACCACCGGGGGCTACGCCGAGAATCACCGCATGACGGAGATTGCCATTATTCATCATGATGGCATGCAGATCACCAACCGATTTCATACCCTTATCAACCCCGGACGCCGCGTTCCTCCATTCATCACCGGACTGACCGGCATTACCAATGAAATGGTTGAAGATGCACCACCCTTTGAGGAGGTGGCTCACCAGATAGCTGAACAACTTCGCGAAAAGATATTTGTGGCGCATAATGCGCAATTTGATTACAGTTTTGTGAGAAAGGAACTCGATGAGGCGGGGATAGCCTGGTCAACCCGAAAACTTTGTACGGTTAAGTTGAGTCGGAAAATTATTCCAGGGCTTGATTCCTACAGTCTTGGACGACTCGCGGAAAGCCTTGGGATTGTTATTCAGGACAGGCACCGTGCCAGTGGTGATGCGGAGGCTACCGCGAAGATTTTTGACCTGCTGTTAAAGCGTGATGAGAGTGGAGTGATTGCCAAGGCCCTCAAGCGAAATTCAGGTGAAGCTATCTTGCCTCCCAATCTTTCCAAGAAGGACTTTGACAGTCTTCCAGTAAAACCGGGAGTCTATTACTTCTGTGATGCGCACGGCCAGGTGATTTATGTCGGGAAGGCCATCAATATCAAGAAACGAATTGCGGCGCATTTCAGTGGTGAGGCACAGGAATGGAACCGATCCAACATTCGCAACGAGATCCATCAGATCCGCTATGAACTTACCGGAAATGAATTGGTCGCCTTGATCCTGGAAGCCCAGGAAATTCGAAGTCGCTGGCCAAAGTATAACCTGGCACAAAAACTCCGGGTAGAACAATGGGGTATTTTTGACTACGTTGACCGAAGCGGGTACCATCGCTTTGTTGTGAACGCGGTTGCCAGAAACTCAAAGCCATTGATATCCTTTCCGAACAAGAGTACGGCGTGGAGTTTCTTATGGACCAAAGTAAAAGAGTTTAATTTGTGCCCGAAGCTCTCCGGTCTTCAAACGACCAAAGGCCCATGCTTTGCCCATCAATCCGGTACATGCCAAGGAGCTTGCGAGGCGAAGGAAAGCCCTCAGGCCTACGAGCTTAAGACTACGGCACTGGTTGAGTCGTTTGCCCCGGATGGGGTGAGTGCCGTTATTATTGGAAAGGGAAGAATTACTGAAGAGCAGTCCCTGGTTCTGGTAGAGCAGGGAAACTACATTGGATATGGCTTTGCCAACCGAGAGTTGGTCTTTCATGATGTGGATGAGGCCAGAAGGCATATTATTGTAAGCAAAGAAAACCGGGTTGCCCAGAATCTGGTTTCGGCTGCACTCCAAAATCCGGGGGACCGGGAGATCATTTTTTTTGAATAAAAACCGACCTTCCGCGATGGGGGCGGTTTGAAACAGGTTGACCATCCATCCGCCTTTCATAAGTTTTTGAATCGAATTCTTTATTATTGCGGTCTACTTTTTGGAAACGACTGAATTATGGCATTTGAACTAACATCCGAACTGGCCCAGGAGCACCGCAAGAAGATTGACCTGGTTTACACCGAGGTAGCGAAGGTGGTTGTGGGGCAGGATTATATGGTGAATAGGCTGCTCATCGGTTTGTTTACCAACGGCCACATCCTGCTCGAAGGAGTGCCCGGACTTGCCAAGACATTAACCATTTCCACTGTAGCCCAGGTATTACACCTCGATTTTCAACGCATCCAGTTCACTCCAGACCTGCTGCCTTCTGATTTGGTTGGGACGATGATTTACAATCAACGGGAAGGAAAGTTCGAAGTGAAGAAAGGACCGATTTTCGCCAACATCATCCTGGCTGATGAAATCAACCGGTCACCGGCTAAGGTGCAGTCTGCACTATTGGAGGCCATGCAGGAAAAGACAGTAACCATTGGAGAGACAACATTCACCTTGGATAAGCCCTTCCTTGTGATGGCCACCCAGAACCCTGTAGAAAACGAAGGCACGTATCCTTTGCCTGAAGCGCAGGTCGACCGATTCATGATGAAGGTTTCTGTGACCTATCCGAGCAAAGAGCAAGAACTTGAGATCATGCGGCGGATTTCCAACATGCAGTTTGACTTTACAGTAAATGCCATACTCACGAAAGAAGATATCTTTTCGATTCGGCAGGAAGTTAATAAAGTCAAGATCTCTGAATCGCTGGAAAAATATATTATTGAGCTGGTTTCAGCTTCCCGGCAAGCCAAGGAATATAAACTGGATCATGAGGCTCAATACATTCAGTTTGGTGCCTCCCCCCGGGCAAGCATAAACCTGAATCTTGCTTCGAAGGCCGCCGCTTACCTGGAAGGCAGAGATTATGTTCTGCCCGAGGATATCAAAGAAGTGGCCCCGGATGTCATGAACCACCGCATTATCCTGAATTATGAGGCGGAGGCAGATAATGTCAAGACCACCGACATCATCAAAGCGATCCTGAACAAGGTGCCCATTGGTAAATGATGTTACCGGAATTTTATATCAGTTAACGGTTGATTACCCGAATGTTATTTGGCTGGTCTTTTTAAGCCGCTCATCTTCACCACTTAGCAAGGCCTTCGCCGTCGTTTTTACAAAGTATCTTCTTTGAAATTGAGGTTGAAAAGCGGGGGTATTAACAATTAGGTAACATCCCCGAATCAGCCGGGTAACATGTGCGCACCACCTTTGTAGCGTCAAAAACCGATGCTATGCGCACCCTCTTACTATCTGGCAGTTTTCTTCTGATTTCGTTGATTTCCTTTGCCCAGAACGGTACCCTCGGTGGCAAAGTGCTCGATGCAAAGACCAGCGAGCCGATCATTGGTGCCAACGTAGTCATTCAGGGAACGACCGTAGGAGCGGCGACAGATATTGAAGGCAATTTTCTCATCAGTAACATAAAGCCAGGCACCTATGCCGTAGTGGTGTCATTCGTTACGTATAAAACTCAGACCCTCGTCGATGTTGTAGTAGAAAGCGGTAAAATCACATCACTCGAAATTCCGCTTCCGGAAGAGGTTTCTGAGCTCTCAGAAGTAGTAGTTACGGCCAAGCGGGAAATCAATACGGATGCAACCCTAATCAAAAGCATTCGGGAGGCAAAATTGGTAGTGAGTGGAATTTCTTCCGAGCAAATTACCCGTCTTCCGGATCGGGATGCGGCTCAAGTCATGCAGCGCGTACCCGGCGTTACCATTGTTGACAACCGCTTTGTCATTGTCCGCGGTGTACCGGAACGATACAATCAGGTGATGATCAACGGGGCTATCGCACCCAGTACGGAGATTGATCGCCGTTCGTTTTCTTTTGACCTGATTGGCGCTAGCTCAATTGATCAGATGTTGGTCTATAAGTCCGCAACGCCGGAACTTCCAGGTGACTTTGCCGGAGGGTTAATCCAGGTAATCACTAAACAACCCACCAATGATGAATTCACCAACGTTGGTCTGAATTTCGGATACCGCACCAATACAACAGGACAAGATTTTGCCTCATCCAATGGTAGCAATACAGATTATCTAGGCTTTGACAATGGATTCCGCGCCTTGCCTGCTGACTTCCCAACCCAGGACATCCTCAGAACATCTCAAAAGAACTCGAGCCTCCGTGAGCGCGCCGGGAAATCACTCACCAACAATTTTGCACCGAATACAAAACAGGCGCCCCTCAACATGGGCTTCAATTTTGCGATGGCGCGTCACTTCAATGTTGGCAAGGTTAAGTTCAGCAACTTAACATCACTGATGTACTCAAACTCGTACACACATGCAGAAGCTGAATTCTTGCGCTACAATGACTTTACGGCTACTTCAGCTGAAAAACGGTTTGAATACAAAGACAATTTTTACAGCAACGATGTTCGCTTCAACATTGTCCACAACTGGAGTGTCGACCTGAATGACCGAAACCGGATTGAATTCAAGAACTTGTTTGTTCAGTTGGGTGAGAATGAAACGACTGTAAGGACGGGCGACGATAAAATTCAGAACCCCAATTTTGATCGGATCAATTATGCATACCATTATTTAAGCCGTTCGATCTATTCAGGTCAATTGATGGGCAATCACAAATTAGGGGACGGTTCATCAAAAGTAAGCTGGATGCTGGGCTTGAATTTTGTCAATCGCAATGAACCGGATTACAGAAGGTTTAGAACCTATCGCGACAAGACGTCTGCAGGAACGGAGGATCCCTACACCATGCAATTGCCAGCCGCAGGGAATGTTTTTGAGACGGGTCGGTTTTGGTCAAAACTGGCGGACAAGGGATATTCTAATTCCGTGGACTTTGAGAAGAGTTTTGGGGATCATATGGATAAGCGCAAACCCACAATCAAAGCGGGTTATTACGCGGAATACAAAACGCGCACCTTTGATGCACGTTACATTAACTACCTCTATCCGAACACAGCTGATTTTGATCAGGCCATCGGCCAGGAGTTGAGCCGTCTGCCACTAACGAGCATTTTTGCACCGGAGAACATTAAGAAGAAAAATGGCTTTGTCATTGAAGAAGGGACACAACCACAGGATTCCTACACAGGAAATAACCTGCTGACAGCGGGGTATGTAAGCGGATCTATGCCATTCGGAAAACTTGATGTCACGGCAGGTTTCCGCGGTGAGTACAACGTTCAGAAATTGAATGCCAGGACAAATACCGGCGCCATTGCAATCAACAATCCGATCTTTTCAGCGTTGCCATCCTTGAATTTGGCCTACAACCTAACTGATCGCTCCCTGGTTCGTGTTGCTTATAGCAGAACGGTAAACCGCCCTGAGTTTCGTGAACTAGCGCCCTTCTTGTATTATCAGTTTGAATATGAGGCCGCTCTTATCGGGTCGCCAACACTGAAAACAGCCACTATCGACAATGTGGATTTGCGCTGGGAGATGTATCCAAATCCAGGTGAGATCATTAGTGTAGGGGGCTTCTACAAGAATTTCAAAGACCCAATTGAGACTTATCTACAGGTTACAACCGAGAACCCGCAGCTATTTTACGGGAATGCACCGAGTGCGACTTCATATGGAATTGAGTTTGAGTTCCGTAAGTCACTAGCTAGTTTGGGCATGTCCAACATACTTCGCAATACGTCAATAAACGTCAACGCCGCCTGGATTGAAAGCAATGTGGACATTGGCACTTCGGCTACTAACCAAATTCAGAACAGGCCACTCCAGGGTCAATCACCTTACATTATTAATACCGGTATCTATTATACAGATGAACCCTCGGGGATTTCTGTGAATATCGCGTACAATGTTTTTGGACCCCGCATTTTCTCGGTTGGCGATAAGATATTCCCATCCTGGTGGGAAATGCCCAGAAACTCCGTCGATTTTCAACTTTCCAAAACCTGGAAGAAGCGATTTGAAACTAAACTCAACATTAGGAATCTTTTGGATGCTACCTACAGCATCTACCAGGACAACAACAACGACAACAACATCAATACAGACCAGGAAGCCATTATTCGAAAGTACCGGGTAGGAACAACCTACACGCTCGGATTTGCCTGGAAATTTGGACCCCTTCATTAGAAGAGTAAAGGAGATTATTTGAATGTTAAGCCTCTGAATAGGCGATAACAGACAGGTAATGAATTGTTAACTGGTCATTCATCACCCCTCAGGTTCATACTTCTACTTTTGAGGCAAAATCGAAATAATAAACTTATGAATAAGAAAATCAGCCTATTGGCCATTGCCGCACTTGCATCAATCCTGATGATGTGCTCCGAAGACAAAGTAAGCCCGGCCCCATCCATTACGGTGGACCCGATTTCCGCCTCCAATATCCCGGGTGGTCTAGTAACCACAAACGTAACGTTCAGTGCACCGAATGGCGCGAAACAATTATTTGTCTATGTTGCTGGAGTTGAAGAAGAGGTCGTTGAACTCGCTGGCGTTGCCTCCCCTTACGTTTATGAATACACCGTTCCCTCAAATGCGCTGATTGGCTCCGCCATCATTGTGGCCTTTCAGGTGCTGGACAACAAAGGATATCCCTCTGCAGTTGCGAATTTTGTTGTTTCCGTTGGTGACCCTGTCAACATATTGGAAGGCATTCTCGCTACTCAGACACTTGATGCGGCCAAGCCGTACTTGCTGAAGGGCCAGGTGTTTGTCCCCACAGGAGTAACGTTAACTGTTCCCGCAGGAACGGTCATAAAAGGTGATAAAGCGACAAAAGCAACACTTATCGTTCAGCCAGGCGGCAAACTTATCGCAGCAGGAACTTCCACAAGCCCCGTTGTTTTCACATCTGCTCAGAATGTTGGAGAGCGGGACCGTGGCGACTGGGGTGGTATTGTGATGCTCGGGAATGCGTTTGTTAACCAGACCGCAAAGCCCACTATCGAAGGAATAACTCCTCCACAGAATTTTGGAAGCGTTGTAGCTGACGGAGCAACTCCTGCAACCAATGCCAATGAAAATTCAGGATCACTTCAGTATGTGCGCATTGAATATGCTGGAATCGAATTGACACCAAACAACGAGACCAATAGTTTAACCATGGGTGGCATTGGCAATGGGACAACAATCGAATATGTTCAGGTTTCCTTCGGCGGTGATGATGGATTTGAGTGGTTTGGAGGAACGGTCAATGCCAAGTGGCTTGTTTCATTATCAACATGGGATGACGACTTCGATACAGACTTCGGGTGGGGCGGAAATGTGCAGTTCGGACTCGCTTTGAGAAACCCATTCTTTGCCGATCAGTCAGGCTCCAACGGCTTTGAAAGTGATAACCAGGCGAACGGTACGGCTATAGCTGGCGTTTGCGATGGCACAACGAATACCGGTTGTACGCGCGGGGTTTTCTCTAACATCACAGTACTCGGACCACGTGAAGTTCAGGCCCGCTCCATTTCCGGCAACTACCAGAATGCCGCGCACATCCGTAGAAGATCTGCAATCTCGATTTTCAATTCATTCTTCTCCGGCTTCCGGGTGGGAATTCGCATTGATGATGTGGGCACATGGGATAACCTCAATAATGGAGTTTCCAAACTGGCTAACAATGTTTTGTCTATTCCAAGTACAAGTGGTACGGGATCATCTACAACCGCCTCGGATGCAACCTTTGCAACAGGGCTTACCATTGCTCCTGATGCCGCAGGTAATGCCGCACAGATTGCAGCGTATTGGACAAATAACACTAACCAGGTGTTTAACAATGTGACGAACACAAGCGTGTTTACAGACATTGGTGTGACGGGTGGACTATATTGGTCTACGCAGACTTCCTCTACCTTTCCTTCAAATCCTAACTTTGTTTTGGTGGCTGGAGTTGCCGGAGCAAATAACCTCAATGCAGGCGCGGATTTCTCTAATCCAAAATTGTCAGCGTTCACCTCCACCGCATACCGCGGAGCTTTCTCTACGGCTAGTGACTGGACCGACGGTTGGTCAGAATTCCAACCTTTGAACAAGGCATACTAGGATTTTCTAAGCTTTTCTTTATCAAGAAGGCCCACTGGAAATAGTGGGTCTTCTTTCTTTATGTCCTAACTTTGAAATTCTATGCGTGTAAAAAGTGCTTCACTTATTTGCCTGAATCTTTTCCTGCTGATTTGTTGCAGGCAGGAGAAGGATTACAATCCCACAGCTCATTTATCAGTCCCTCAGCAGGATCAAATGATGGATAAGGTCATTCGGTACATGGCCAAAGCGCCTGAAGGTATTGCGTTCGAGGAGAGATTCTACAAAGGGTACAATGAGCACTACGCCGAACAACAGAGTTTACATCGGCTGGATGCTTATTATGTTGATGGGAAAATTCATTACTTCCTCGTTAGCCGAATAGCCCCCAGCCTGATTGAGAAGCGCATAGCCATTGGCGGCGTTTTGCAATTGGATGATAAAGGCGGACTGAGCCGCTATGAAGAAATATTTCGTACCTGGAAGATGGAACCCGATACACTGGTAAAAAGAGGCGCCTTCCTTTTTGATAAAATGGTACGTGGGGAAGATCTCAAGCCATACTACTCCAGCATTTCTGGAAATACAGACTACATCGAGTTCCCAGATGCCCGGACTTACTTCGATAAAGAAAAGAGAATGTGGAGGGCGAAGCAGGCTAATTAACTTTCCGAAGCCGTTCCTTGTGTAGCTCGACCACGCGCTTGATGGGTATGGTCGTTGCACTTACGGAATCCTGCGCGTTCTTGTTATTGATAATTTTCTGCAGCAAGACCAGGTGCTCCAACTTGTTTGCCTCGATCGATTTCTCCAGCTGAATCTTTTGTTGTTCGTTGCTGACCAATTTTGTGTTCAATGACTTATTCTCTGTCACCAGCCGCTGTTGTTGACGGATCACGATGTTGAGCGCTTCCTGCGCCTCATTGATTTGTGCCTGAATCTTGTCTTTGTAAAACTTGATTCCAAACTGGTAGACCAGTTTCTCCACCGACTCCTCAACAATCTTTATGTCATTGACAGTCCATTCATCTGCCCGAAGGCCGAGCCAAACCGTTCCGGTTTCCGCGCCACCACCAGATCGGGCATACAATACGCCAGTGGTATAAACAGTTCCCCCCATTGCGGGACCTTCAATAAATTGGTAGTCCCCGCCGCTCTTCACTTTACCGAGTTCTTTGACATACTTTGACCAGGCTGAGGCCACTTCTTCTTTCTTCCCTTCAAGGGTTGTGCCATATCCTTCAGCACTCTCTCCCTTTACCCGCTCACTCTTCTTGCTCACGGCCACTTTTTGTCCCCAAGCGCTGCCAAAGAAAAACACAGCCGCTATGATCACCAACTTTTTCATGCCTGAATGGTTAACTTGTATGTAAAGATCATTCAAAATTTGATGTTTTGACAAATTCAGTTTTAATCACCGGGGCGGCGGGATTGATTGGACGGCGACTTACCGAAGTCTTGCTTCAAAAGGGGTGCCGGGTTTCCCACTTGGGACGCACAAAACGTGTTGGTCCAGTTCCTTCCTTTGTCTGGAATCTGGAACGCGGAACTGTTGAGGATGGGGCCTTTGAGGGTATTGATACCATCATTCACCTGGCAGGTGCTGGTATCGCCGATAAGAGATGGTCCGGTTCTGTCAAAAAGGAAATTCTTGAAAGCCGCATTAAATCCACTGACCTGCTTTATACTCAGTTGAAGTCGAAAGCTCACTCTGTCAGAACGATAGTTGGAGCCTCTGCTATCGGGTATTATGGGTTTGGGCTTAGGAATGATTTGCTTACTGAGGAGAGTCCTCCTGGCAAAGACTACTTGGCGGGAGTGGTAGTTAACTGGGAAAAGGAAGTGGATCGACTGGAACTACTCAGGATACGTGTGGTCAAAATTAGGATTGGTATTGTGCTGAGTGAGCAAGGCGGGGCATTGAAAGAATTAGCACGACCGATTCGATGGGGTATCGGTTCAGCAATGGGAACGGGTCGCCAGCTGGTTAGCTGGATTCACATAGATGACCTAAGTGAGATGTTTATCCTGGCAGTTCAGCGCGAAACGATGCGGGGCACTTTTAATGGGACTGCTCCTGTACCGGTAACAAACTTTGAATTGACCGAAGCAATTGCAAGAACCCTTCATCGCAAGATTCTGCTGCCTAATATTCCATCGGCAGCCATGCACCTAATCATCGGGGAAATGGCAGACCTCGTCCTCTTTGGTAGCAATGTTTCATCGCACAAAATGCAACAAACAGGCTTTGAATTTCAGTATCCTGAATTGTTACCGGCGCTAAGGAACTTGTTAGCAAAATGAAGTGCCAGAAAGAGATGGGTATTTGCCCTACTGTATTTTTTCTAACTTGGGCTATCCGAAACAATTGAGATATGGCAAAGAAAAAGAAAAATGAGGATGAGCTGATGAAGCAGGCACTTGAAGAGGAAAGCAAAATCCGCAAAGCATTTAAGGACAAAGATTGGGCAGAGATCAAGAGCTCCGATTCGTGGGTGATTTTCAAAGTCATGAGCGAGTTTGTGGAAGGCTTTGAGAAATTGGCGAAGATTGGCCCCTGTGTGACAATCTTTGGTTCTGCCCGGGTAAAAGCGGGGCATCCGTATTACAAGATCGCCGAGGAGACGGCTTATAAGCTCGTGCAACATGGATATGGTGTGGTAACAGGAGGTGGCCCCGGAATCATGGAAGCTGGAAACAAGGGAGCGAACCGGGCTGGCGGGAAGTCGGTTGGGCTTAATATCTTCCTTCCCTTCGAACAAAAAGGGAACCCCTACATTGACCCCGATAAGTTGATTACTTTCGACTATTTCTTTGTCCGGAAAGTAATGTTTGTCAAATACTCACAAGGATTCATTGTCATGCCGGGTGGATTTGGGACCATGGATGAATTGTCTGAAGCACTTACCTTGATTCAAACTAAGAAGATAGGCCGGTTTCCGA
This sequence comes from Cyclobacteriaceae bacterium, assembly GCA_031384895.1. Classification (GTDB taxonomy): domain Bacteria; phylum Bacteroidota; class Bacteroidia; order Cytophagales; family Cyclobacteriaceae; genus ELB16-189. The sequence goes on from JANNAZ010000352.1 coordinate 43,739, forward strand.
TCGTCCTTGTTGGCAAGAAATTTTGGGGAGGCATGATTGACTGGATGAAGAAAGTGCTTGTGACAGAAGCCATGATTCATGAAGAGGATTTAGGCCTGTTTAACCTGGTGGATACTCCAGAGGAGGCAGTGAAAGTAATTGATGATTTTTATGCGAAATACCTGCTTTCGCCAAACTTCTAGCCCAATAAAACCGCTTTTTCAGGCCTGGAACTCGATTCCAAAAGATTTCTCTGAAATTTCAAACCTTAATCGTAATATTACGATTAAGGAGATATGGGACTAACTAAAACAGAAGAATTTACGCTGGAGCAAAATGAACTGGCCATGCTTACAAAAGCGTTGGGCCATCCCGCACGCATTGCCATCCTGCAGTTTCTCATTCGACAAAAGTCGTGTGTGTGCGGGGCAATAGTTGAAGAGCTTCCGCTCTCTCAATCTACCGTTTCCCAGCATTTGAGCGAATTGAAAAAAGCTGGACTTATCAAAGGTGATATTGATGGCCCCAGTGTTTGCTATTGCATTGATGCTAAAGCGTGGGCGAAGATGAAAAGCTCCATGCATGAACTGCTAGATAGCTTTCAAGACCCGAATTGTTGCTAGCTATTTTCACAAAACTCAAATAAAGACATAGGCTATGAACACCACAGAAAATGCATCACACCTAAAAGAACTGGTCAAGGAAAAATATGGCCAGATTGCAGATCAAAGCAAAACAACGAATGAGACCAGTTGCTGTGGAGCAGGAGGTTGCTCAACGCTGGACTACACAGTCATGGCGGATGATTACACAAAAATGGAGGGCTATGCTTCAGCTGCAGACCTGGGCTTGGGCTGCGGACTACCAACACAACATGCGTTGATCAAAGCGGGTGACACTGTTGTTGACCTTGGTTCTGGCGCAGGAAATGATTGTTTCGTCGCGCGGTCGCTGACCGGAGAGTCTGGTCGCGTGATTGGTGTTGACTTCACGGAGCGCATGATCGAGAAGGCGCGGATTAACGCGAAAAACCTGGGATATGCTAATGTTGAATTCCGTCAGGGGGACATCGAAAACCTGCCATTGGCTGGAGGAATCGCGGATGTGGTTGTCAGCAATTGTGTTATGAACCTTGTGCCAAACAAGAAGCAGGCTTTTGCAGAGACCTTCCGTATTCTGAAAGCGGGGGGACATTTCAGCGTTTCGGATATCGTTCTTTCGGGTGAATTACCAGAAGGCCTCCAGAAGTCAGCGGAAATGTATGCCGGATGTGTATCAGGGGCCATACAAAAAGCGGATTACCTCTCCATTATTGAGAAGGCGGGGTTCAAAAACATATCAATCCAAAAAGAGAAGCGAATAAACCTTCCGGATGAAATACTCAGTGACTACCTGAGCATGCAGGAGATTGAGAAATTCAAAACAGGGAGCACTGGGATATTTAGCGTCACCGTCTATGCAGAGAAAGCCGAAGGATGCTGTACTCCTGGATGTTGCAACTAACTGCGATCAATGAAGAAGATACTTGTTCTTTGCACGGGGAACAGCTGCCGTAGCCAGATGGCAGAAGGATACCTTCGTGCTTTTGCAGGAGAGAGTGCCGAAATTTATAGCGCAGGGATCGAAGCCCATGGAGTAAACCCCGGAGCGATTGCTGCCATGAAAGAAGATGGAATTGACATTTCACGACACACTTCAAACCGCGTGGAGGAATATGATGGGTTGAATTTTGATTTCGTGATCACCGTTTGCGACAATGCGAAGGAGCGATGTCCGATTTTTCCAGGAGCATCCAGGAAGTTTCATTGCGATTTTCCTGACCCGGCAAAAGCTAAAGGAACAGAAGAAGAAATACAGAGGGCCTTTCACGCTACACGTGATCTAATTCGTGTGTATTGCCGGGATTTTATCAAAGAGCAGCTTTGAGGTGTCTTTGCTGACCGACTCCATCCATACACGCGAAGTTGCAATGGCACTGTAAAGAGGTAAATTGTGAATAATAAGTGATACCATTCTTTGAGACCCTACATCCTCGCTGAAACGAATTGGAAGACAGTCAAGGCCATGGCTTACCAACTGGCCGTGCTGCCGTGGGGGGCGTGCGAGGCGCACAATTATCATTTACCGTACGGAACTGACATTATCGAAGCAGAGCATATTGGAGCGGAATCTGCGAAGCGGGTGTGGGAAAAGGGCATCAAGGTGATTGTTCTTCCAGCGATACCATTCGGAGTTAATACAGGTCAGTACGACATCACAATGGACATGAATATGAATCCCAGCACGCAACTGGCCGTGCTGCGCGACGTGATCGAAGTGCTGAACCGGCAGGACATTCATAAGTTGATCATACTCAACAGCCACGGAGGCAATGACTTCAAGCCAATGATTCGTGAGCTGGGATTGAAATTTCCCTCCATGTTTCTCAGCCAGTGCAATTGGTTCCAGGCTGTGGACCAAAAACTATTTTTTATTCACACCGATGATCATGCCGGGGAAATGGAGACCAGCCTTTTGCTTCATTTGAGGCCGGATCTTGTGCTTCCATTGAGCGAGGCTGGAGAGGGAAAAGCGAAGCGTTTCCGATTCAAGGCAATTCAGGAAGGCTGGGCGTGGGCTGAGCGCGCCTGGAGCCAGGTAACAGTGGACACAGGGGTGGGTGATCCGAGAAAGGCTTCATCTGAAAAGGGTGAAAAGTACTTTCAAGCCGTTACGGAAAAAGTAGCCTCTTTCTTTGAAGAAGTAGCGGTGACGGAGAAGAAAGATTTTTATTGTTAAATTATCGATGTTGTCCGACTAAGTAGAGGAAGAAATAACAAATCCAAGTTTCAAAGGAACGATTGAATATGGTAACAACGGACTTCAGTCCGTTGAAAAGGGGTATAATTCAAATAGAGTTTCGTTAGGAACGAGACATATTCCGGGGTTGGATAGCAAAAACAGATGTGCCGAGCCTACAGCTCTAAGCATCTTAGTGGTATGGTAATGTAAGCTCCCCCGAAAATAGGACAGTTTAGGATTAGACGAAAGGTCTTTAACTTTAAACTGTTTACTATGAAAAGAACACGATTTACGGAGTCCCAAATTTTCACCATTCTCAAGGAG
>JANNAZ010000370.1:0-2609 GCA_031384895.1 Cyclobacteriaceae bacterium
GAGTGGAGCGATGAATCAATCACCGCGATGGCTAACGTATCCATTCGCCTGGAGCACATGTGGAACCACGCCATCGGGACCGATTGGAAAACAAAGATTACATTAGATACGGTGAAAGCTTTATTCAGAAGATTATGAGCAAGAAAATTGTTAAGGTGGGAGATATTCAATGCGGTGCAGACCAACTGTTCCTCATTTCTGGCCCATGCGTTATTGAAGAAGAGTCGATCATGATGAAGACTGCGGAGAAGCTGAAAGAAGTTTCAGAACGCCTTCGCATACCGATCATTTACAAGTCGTCCTTCCAGAAAGACAACCGCAGTTCGGCAAAGTATTACGATGGACCTGGCTTGGCCCAGGGCATCAAGATGTTGGCCAAGGTGAAAGAGCAGTTCGGGTTTACGTTGCTAACAGATATTCATTACCCTGACCAGGCAGCCGCTGCCGGTGAAGTAGTGGATGTGCTCCAGATCCAGGCCAACCTCTGTATGCAAACAACCCTGGTGGTAGCTGCAGCCAAGACCGGTCGGGTTGTCAACGTGAAGCATGGACAGTTCCTTGCTCCGGATAACATGAAACATCCGGTGAAGAAGATTGAAGAGGCCGGGAATACCAATATCATCCTCACCGAGCGGGGCTTTACGTTTGGGTACAACGACCTGATTGTTGATCCCCGGAGCTTCTACCACTTGAACAACATTGGCTATCCGGTTGTATTTGACATCACCCACAGCATCCGGAAGTACGGCATTCCCAGCGCTGACACGAAAGGTGGTGCGCGTGAGTTCCTGCCTGTGCTTTCCCGTGCCGGTGTAGCTTCTGGCGTTGACGGGGTTTTCATTGAAACTCATCCTGAGCCTGCTAAAGCGCTTTGCGATGCGGCCAGCCAGCTTTGCGTCTATGACCTGGAGGAATTCCTCAAGCCAATTCTTGAACTTCATGCGGTAGAAGTTAAATACCGTGATAAACAACTTGTACTAGCCTAACCCAAATTAATCCCATGGAATTATATCTCGATTCAGCAGACCTGAAAGAAATTGAAGAAGCCTTTAAGTTGGGTTTCCTGGACGGACTCACCACGACGCCTACCTTCATGCACCGCGGCGGTGTGACCGATGTCGATTCACTAATTGTTAAACTGAGCAAGATGGTTCCCGTGCTTCAAATTGAAGCCCTGGGTGATACCGCTGAAGAGGTTGTCAAGGAGGCGCACCGTCAATTGAAACTTGGATTGGATCCGAAGAAGACGGTGTTCAAAATTCCGGTATCACTGGAGGGCGTGCGCGCCTGTAAGATGCTCCGCGATGAAAATTTGTTGGTGAACGTGCACCTGGTGTATACGCTTCAGCAGGCCTATATGGCGATGAAAGCTGGCGCCTCGTATGTATGCCCTCTGGTAGGCCGTTTACAGGATCAGGGACATGATGCATTGGAACTTGTTGCTCAGTGCGTGTTTGCCGTGGATCACTACGGTTATAACTCCAAGATCATGTTTTCGTCCGTACGGAATGCCGAACACATTCGTAACGCTATAAATGTAGGGGTGCACACAATCACGGTGCCTTGGAAGCTGATGAAAAGTCTTACAGACAACAACCTGACTACCCTCGGTACCGAGCAGTTCATTGAACACACCCGTCTGGTGACCATGAAGGTGAAAGATGTTATCAGCCCGGTTAACCCGTTGGTGAATATGAACACGGGCCTGACCGATGCCATTGTCAAGATGACAGAGTATGGCTTTGGTGCGATCACCATCACGGACAACGACGGCAATGTGAAAGGAATCTTCACGGATGGCGATATGCGCCGTGCCTTACAGAAAGATGGACAGGACATATTTAAGAAGCGCATGGCCGACTTTACTTATGGCCAGCCACTTGCAGTTCAGCAGAACGACGCGTTGACGGTTGCCAACGACATCTTCAAGCACAAGCATGTGGATACGATCCTCGTTCTTGACGGCACGAAACCTGTCGGCATGGTTGACATTCAGGACCTTGCCTAGTGAGTGCCGAAATAACCCAGCTATTTGAATCGGGAGGAGGGGAGTTTTTCACCCCTCCTTCTGTTTTTGTTCCAAAACTGAAGAACATTCGAGCCATCCTCTTCGATTGGGATGGTGTATTCAACGAAGGATTCAAAGCGGGCATCGAAGGCAGCAACTTTTCGGAGGTGGATGCTATGGGGACCAATCTCTTGCGATATGCGATCTGGAGGCATCATCAGAAACTTCCAATCACGGGTATTATTACTGGCGAAGAAAACCCGTCAGCGCAGTCGCTTGCAAAACGCGAGCACTTTCACCACATGTATTTTCAGGCGAAGAACAAGGCTGCTGTGTTTGCTGCGTTCTGCAAGACCCACTCGCTCCGCCCGGACGAAGTGGTATTCTTTTTTGACGACGTGCTTGACCTTGAGGTAGCCAGGCAATGCGGTGCTCGTATACTGATTGGCCGACAAGCAGCGCCTATGCTGACGTCCTTTGCCAAGTCACATGGCATGGTAGATTATATCACGGGGTCTAACGGGGGAAACCATGGGCTCCGGGAAGGGTGTGAACTCCTGATCGGGTTGCTCGGACTTTATGACACAGTCGTTGGCGAGCG
>JANNAZ010000378.1:0-5083 GCA_031384895.1 Cyclobacteriaceae bacterium
AGTACGCAGTCCACCACCTGGGCATGAGTAGCAACACGGTCGACAGCTACGCTCAAAAGGTCGAGAACATGACACAGTATGTAATTGAAGAGCGACCTGGCAATTTCAGAGCAATTGATGTCTTTACCCGCCTGATCTCTGACCGCATCCTTTTCCTCGGCATGGGTGTGGACGATCAGGTCGCTAACCTCATCACGGCACAGCTGCTGTTCCTGGAGTCTGCCGACCACAAGAAGGATATTATCATGTATATCAACAGCCCGGGGGGCTCCGTCTACGCTGGCCTTGGGATCTATGATACCATGCAATATGTGAACCCGGATGTTGCCACCATTTGTACCGGCCTTGCTGCATCTATGGGTGCCGTACTGCTCGCAGCGGGAGCGCCCAAGAAACGCTCAGGTCTGCCCCACGCTAGAATCATGATTCATCAGCCATCATCCGGGATGCAGGGAACCTCAAAGGACATGGAGATTTCATTGAAACAAACAATTGAAATTCGCGAAGACCTCTATAAGATTCTGGCCAAACACAGCGGCCAGACATTTGAGCGGGTTGAAAAGGATTCAGATCGTGATTATTGGATGCGCTCCATCGAAGCAAAGGAATACGGATTGATTGACGAAGTTCTGGAGAAGAAGAAGTAAGTGGCTCTTGGCAACTTGCTGTTGGCCTTTGGCCATCATTACCAAGGGCCAAGGGCCAACAGCCAATAGCTTTTCGGTGAAATACTACCTACCTTTGCCCTTGCACTTTTCCAGGCGCAACACATGGCCGAAGTAACCTGCTCATTTTGTGGACGAAGCAAGAAGGACGTGGACCTGATGATCTCAGGTATCCATGCCCATATCTGCGACAAATGTGTTATCCAGGCTACCCAGATTCTTCAAGAGGAAAAGAAAAACAAAATTGAGGCGGGTAACACACCCAACTTTAAGCTGATCAAGCCTAAAGAAATAAAGAAGTTTCTCGATGAATATGTCATCGGGCAAGACCAAGCGAAGCGCGTACTCTCCGTAGCCGTCTACAATCACTACAAACGCCTGATGCAGCGGAAGACGGAAGTCTCCGACGTGCAGATTGAAAAATCGAATATTATTATGGCTGGCGAGACCGGTACCGGCAAAACATACCTGGCCAAAACGCTCGCCAAGATCTTGCAAGTTCCGTTTTGTATTGCGGATGCTACTGTGCTCACAGAGGCTGGTTATGTCGGAGAAGATGTAGAAAGCATTCTAACACGCCTTCTGCAATCTGCCGATTATAATGTGGAGGCTGCTGAACGCGGAATCGTTTATATCGATGAAATTGACAAGATCGCCCGCAAGTCAGATAATCCGTCAATCACTCGTGATGTGAGTGGCGAAGGTGTGCAGCAGGCTTTGCTAAAACTGCTGGAGGGTACGGCCGTGAACGTTCCCCCGCAAGGCGGACGGAAGCATCCGGATCAAAAGATGATTACCGTGAACACCGACAATATCCTGTTTATATGTGGCGGCGCCTTTGAGGGAATTTCAAGGCTGATTTCACGTCGTTTGAATACACGACCCCTTGGATTTTCAAACTCAGATGGGCTTCATCCCAGTGATATTGACAACGATAATTTGTTACAGTTTGTCTCTGCTCAAGACCTGAAGAGCTTTGGTCTGATTCCTGAATTAATCGGCCGCCTCCCGGTGGTATCCTATTTAAATCCCTTGGATGCCGTCGCGCTCAAGAAGATTCTCGTTGAGCCTAAGAACGCCTTGGTAAAACAGTACAAGAAGCTTTTCGAAATGGAAGGCATTGAACTGGAATTCAAAGATGGCGCCCTTGATTTCATTGTGGACAAGGCCATGGGCTTCAAGCTTGGTGCACGGGGGCTTCGTTCCATTTGCGAAGCAGTGATCATCGATGCCATGTTTGAAATGCCTTCGGAAAAGGGCACGGAAAAGTTGGTGATCAATCGCGCTTACGCGGAGGAAAAATTCAGCAAATCGCGTTATAGCAAACTGAAGGTGGCCTGAGTGGCTGCTTATACATCAACCTAATTCTATTCTTGATGACAATCCGTTTGTGTTTGTCGTTGATGCTGTGTTCCGGTTTTGCCTATGGGCAAACTGCTGTTCAATTCGCTGTCTTATCCAAAACTTCTCCCTTCTCCGGGTATGCAGTAGGCTACGCTAAAGCTGGCAGCTACCTCTTCGTGCGCGATTGGGAGAACTACTATCACTATTCGTTTGAAGCAAACATCTGGAGTAAATTAAAATTCAGAAAAAAGCCGATCAAGCTTCGGAACTGGGCCCCAAGAATCTTAAACGCTTATTCTCGCCGGGAGAACAAGATAGAATTCCCCGTTCTCACCAACCAAATTCCATTGTCTTTCTTGCCTTCCTTTTCGAAGATCCTTCTTATCACGGATCAACTAGAAATTCTGGATACTGAAACGATGGAGCTGTCGTACATGAAAATTGAGGGAGGAGCACCCATTAGCACCGGCATCGCCGTCTGGGAAGAAAAAGTGCATTTGTTTGGAGGGATTATCATTGCCCCAAAGGCCTCAAGTGGCAAAGCGTACAAGTGGGATATTGAATCCTCAGCCCAGTTGATCGCCTTTGATGCAGCCAAACTTACGTTTCAGGAACTTGAGTCTATGCCTGGCCCGCGGATTTGTCAAGGAGCGTTGGTCAACGAGAAACTGTTCACGTTCGGAACTATCGCCCAAGGTAAGGCCACCTCAGATGTCTGGTGCTATGATCCGCGAAGCCATTCTTGGGAAGTTATAGGGGAGGTACCCATTGATATTGCATCCAGCGCAATTGCCTCATCAGGACAACACATATTCCTGGTGGGTACACGTGGCACTGCTGGATACCTGGGGGTATATGATACCGGCACCCATGTGTATACCGAGTACCCCACAAATGTCAAGGGCAAACTGGGGGTTGCTTGTGTGAGAGACAACAAGCTCTATTATTTCGGCGGAATTGATGTAGACTATCCCGGCTGGATCGACCGTAACATGTACGTCCTTGATCTGGCTAATTTGCCGAAGTAGCCTCTTGCTTTAAGTATCCAATCATTAATTTCGCGGCATTCGCAGAAGCTGATCCGGTATCGAGCAGCCGATAGATTTTTTCGTATTCGGTTGTCATCGCACCACGGTACACTTTGTCACTAATAAGTCGCTCTAACTCTGCAGAAATATCCCGCACATTTGCGTTTTCCTGAATGAGTTCACGGATGGCTTCTTTCCCTGCAATCAGGTTGATCAAGGAAATAAATTTCACTTGAACGACGGCTTTAGCAATTTTCATTTCCAACCAACCGGCTCGGTAAATACAGACTTGCGGCACGTTCAACAAACCGGTTTCGAGTGTTGCTGTCCCGGATGTAACAATGGCCGCTCGTGAAAGGCCGAGCAAATTGTATGTATCTCCATAAACAAATTTGACGTCGGCCATAGCTTGAAGCGGAGCATACAGCGTGTTGTCAATTTTGTCCACAGCGGCAACGACAAACTGAACCCCGGGATGTTGCTTCACGACCTCAGCCAGCAGCGGGACAGTCCGAAGCAATTCCATTCTACGGCTACCCGGCAGTAAGGCTACAATCGGCTTGTCTGCCGTCAGTCCCTGTTTCTTCGCAAAAGCCGGATCTGGTTGGAATGACTTAATGGCATCTAATACAGGATTTCCAACATAGTCCACATGAAAGTCATACTTCTTGTAGAATTCCTTTTCAAATGGCAGGATAACGAACATGCGGTCTACGTTCGCTTTTAGCTCCTTGGCGCGACTTTGGTACCACGCCCATACCTTTGGCGGGATGTAATAGAAGGTGCGGATACCACGGGGCTTGGCAAACTTTGCGATCCGGCGATTAAAGCCTCCGTAGTCTATGAGTATCACTACATCCGGTTTGAAATGGAGAATATCCTCCTTGCAAAATTTCAGCATGCGCCGGATCGTCCCGTAATTGGCGATAATCGTAATAAATCCCATGAATGCCAGTTGGTCGTAGTGGACAGCAAGGTCAGCCCCTGCCTCCTGCATGCTGCTGCCCCCGAATCCTCGCACGACAGCATCCGGGTCTTCCTCGCGCAGGGCCTTGATCAGATTCCCTCCGTGTTGATCCCCGGAACGCTCACCGGCAATTATGTAGTACCGCATTCAGGTCCGGATTAGAATTGATGTGAACTATTCACCGAAATACTCAACGTAGTTGCGAGGCGTCTCGAAGAGCCGCACCGAATGAAGGATGGATCGGGAAGATAATCCGGTGATGGCGGGTGCCAGAATTTTCCATATCTCCATGGCGAGGTTTTCTGTGCTGGCCATCTTTCCTTTCATGAAATCCACGTCAAGATTCAGGTTCTTGTGATCGACTTTGTCGATGACGCTGGTGCGAATGAGGGTGCTCAATTGCTTCAGGTCAATAACAAATCCTGTTTCCGGATCCGGATCTCCTTTAATAGTTATGATGAGGTCATAGTTATGACCATGCCAATTTTCATTGGCACAGGGTCCAAAAATTTCGAGGTTCTTCTCTTTGCTCCAGGCCGGATTACTCAGCTTGTGAGCGGCGTTGAAGTGTTCTTTGCGGCTGACGTAGACCATAAACTCCCTCCTTCGCTGCCGGGCACATGACCCAGCTTCGGCGGGCAAGCCGCAAATATACATTAACTTGCAGCAAATAGAATTGATCATGATCGTAGTAACTGGTGCCGCAGGATTTATTGGCAGCTGCCTGGTCAGAAAGCTAAATCAGGAAAACTTTAACGCCATCGTGGCAGTCGACAATTTTGATGACCCCATCAAGAACAAAAACCTTGAAGGACTTAAAATCAGTGAGAAAGTTAATATCGATGGCCTGAAGGAGTGGCTCGATAGAAACCAGGAAACAGTGGAATTCATCTTCCACATTGGCGCCATCACCGATACTTCTGAATTCGATATTCAAAAGCTTGATCGCCTCAACACCCAATACACCAAAGATCTATGGGCTCAGTGTATTCAGTATCAGATCCCCTTCGTGTATGCTTCCTCTGCAGCCACTAACGGTCTTGGCGAATTGGGATACGCAGACGACGAGGCAAATATAC
>JANNAZ010000400.1:0-2677 GCA_031384895.1 Cyclobacteriaceae bacterium
GTGCTGGCGCGGTTGCATCAGCAGATCCAGCAAGTCTTAGTCGGCCTGCGCGATGCGCGGCAGGCGAAGCCGAAAACGTAAGTATGAGAGAGGTGACGAATGGCAAATGTTCAATCTGAATCTGATGTCTCGCAGTTCAGAAGCTCTCTCGAAAGGAGTGAGGCATGAGTGATCGATATTTTCTGTTGCATCTATGCAAGGCAATCTGCCTGGTATGGACCTTGGGGGTGAGCATGAATGCGTATGGATTTGGCGGGGAAAGCTGGAAAGAAGAAGTACTGTTGCATGACGGCGGCAAGATTGTCGTCGAGCGGTCCCAAAGTTATGGCGGGCAGCATGAAATCGGGCAACCGCCGCCTATCAAGGAACATACCATTACCTTCATGCTACCAGGGTCAGCCAAACGCATTACGTGGACTAGCGAATACGGAGAAGACATCGGGCGCACCAATTTTTACCTGCTGGCCGTGCATGTGCTGAACAGCAAGTCGTACATCGTGGCCTCTCCAAACTTATGTCTGTCCTACAATAAATGGGGTCGCCCTAATCCGCCTTACGTGTTCTTCAAGTACGACGGCAAGGAGTGGCAACGCATTCCTCTTGAAGAATTTCCTGCCGAATTCACAACCATCAATGTCGCGCTCGACATCCTAGGACGCGAGGTGAAAAACCTGGTCAGCCTCGGCGTTGTCTCGTCGGAGAAGATCAAAGAATTGAACCATCATACGACCATACTCGAATACCAAACGATCCTGCGCGAGCCGGTGAAGCTGGGATCGCCGGGATCCTCAGTCAATTGTGAAGAGATGATTCGTTACAAATGTGGCTGGATAAGTCCACAGGGGTCATTCGGTCGAAATTTCATGGATAAAACCTGTAAGTAGACAATTTGAGAGAGGAGAAAATAGACGTGATAACTCAATTTCAAATTGATTGTGCACTAATGGCAGGTGCTTCCTACATTTCTACGCGCACAGATAACAACAAATTCCCCGTACCTCAGGGCTGGACAGAACAAATTGAGCTCCGAGTAAGAAATGACAGTAGTGGTTTTGAGGCCGCTACCTTCAAAAATGGCACCGACATCGTCATCTCCTATGCCGGCACCAACCCCAACAGCCTCCTCGATCCGGACAACGCTGCGAATATCGGGCTGGCCACAGGCTTTGGATCAGACCAGCTATTGCAAGCGGCTGAATACTACCTGCAAGTCAAGGCCGCCAACCCCACGGCCAGCATTACCTTTACCGGCCACAGTTTGGGCGGCGGGCTGGCTGCGCTGATGGGTGTGTTCTTCGGGAAGCGGGCCGCGACGTTCGATCAGGCCCCGTTCGCCAATTCAGCGGAACTGAATGTGCTCACCCCGGATGTCGCAGCGAATCTGAAAGCAAGCTTGCTCGCCAGTGGCCACACGGAAGCCGAGCTCCTCGGCCTGACCAATTTTTTGCAACTTCGCGACACCAATGGCGGCATCCCCAACTCCAGTTTGGTGAGCAGCATCAACGTGCAAGGCCAATTGTTGTCCAATGCCCCCTACACCCTGTTTGATCCAATCGGCACTCACGATGACATTCGCAACAATGCAAACGGCGTCTCAGGGTTAGACCTCCACTCTCAAGCTCTGCTGACGGCCTTCCTGCAGAGCATAAAGACGGCGGCACCGCAACAGACACTGAACGACGTCACCTACAAACTCACCGATCTGTTGGGGATGATTTTTGACGAGAACCTCTATGAGCATCCGACCAATGATCCTAACAACCAGAACTTTCTTGAACGCATTGTCCAACACGAAGCAGGCATCGGAACTACACTTCCGGCAGATCAGATGATGACTCGCTTCACCTCTGACCTCTGGAAGCTCGCGCAGAATGGCGGGCTGACGATGACGGACAACATCCCCGGCGGTATTTTTAGTAGCCCACCGAACGACGTCAGCAAAACTCTCATCGCCTTCGCCATGCAGAAATATTACGACGAAACACAAATAAGCGCGGGCTACAACCAGGAACTGTTTACTGCAATGACTGGCGGCGTCCGATTCGATCGGGCTGACGTGGCCGCTACGCTTGGCGACGCCAAGGGCTACACCCTGTACTTTCAGAGCTATCTCGACTCATCTGCCTTTACCAATACCGAACGCCAACTGATGCAATCGCTGCTGCCCACGCTGCGAGACTGGTACGTGCAGGCGGGGCCGAGTGGCATGAACGTGGTAGATGCACAAAACCGCGGCGCCTTTATGCTGGGCGGCAAGGGGGCCGATACCCTGACCGGCGGGAGCCAGACTGATCTGTTAGTGGGCAATGCCGGAGCCGACCGACTGAATGGCGGCGGGGGCAATGATAAATTACTCGGCGGGGCAGGCTTCGACACCTACATTTATAACGCGGGCGATGGGACGGATCAGATTGAAGATTCGGATGCCACGGGGCGGATCCTCTTTGACCAGAAGCTCTTGCAGGCTGGGATCCGACGGACGGGCGATGCGGTGGAGACCTACCGCAGCCTCGATGGCACCCAGACCTACGTCCTCTCCGGCGGCCATCTCATTGTCAACGGCGTGCTGACGGTCAATGCCAACTTCCAGAGCGGGCAGTTCGGGATTCAACTGAACGATCTGTCCTCGTACCCGACGGACACCGGAATGCCGACGGGCCCCTTTACGTTTGTCGAG
>JANNAZ010000409.1:0-11391 GCA_031384895.1 Cyclobacteriaceae bacterium
CATCTGCTCTACTTTTCCAACCTCTTCCAATGCCTGCGCAAACTTTAGCAGGAGAATTTCTCCACGCTCCTTGTACACAATGGACCGGCCTGCAAAGTGAACATACGCCTTCACTTTTTCGCCTTCCTTCAGGAAGTTGACCGCGTGCTTCACTTTGAAGTTGAAATCGTGATCATCCGTATTGGGCCCAAAACGCATCTCCTTTACGACCGTCTTTTGGGCATTTGACTTTATCTCCTTCTGCTTCTTTTTCTGCTCGTACTTAAACTTTGAGTAATCGATCACCTTGCACACCGGGGGATCAGCATTCGGAGAAATCTCCACCAGATCCAATCCCTGATCCTGAGCCAGCTTGATGGCAATTTGAATAGGATATACATCTACCTTGATGTTCTCCCCCACCACCCGCACACGTGGTGCGGTAATCCGCTCGTTCACGCGGTAAGGTTCTTCAACTACTCTTGGGCGAAAGCCCCTACTATACGGACGACTGCCTCCAGGCGGGCGACTGCCTCCGGGAGGACGACTACTACCAGGAAAAAATGCCACTCGTTGGGTTTAAGTTATACATCAATTACTACTCCTACTCCCTGCAAACCGCCTTTTGGCCAGATTGCAGGGCCGCAAATATCACCAAATTTTCAATTTTTCCTTACAGAAAGCCTGAATTTTTAACTCCAGACCCTAAATCGGCATGGCAAACTCCTTCGCGGCTTGCTTTACGAAGTCGGTCAGAGCCACAGTACCTTGGTCGCCTTCTCCATGCTTGCGTACAGAGACCAGTTGCTCAGCCGCCTCTTTCTCGCCCACGATCAGCATGAAGGGGACCTTTTTCACCTCCGCGTCCCTAATCTTACGACCGATCTTTTCATTTCGGTCATCAAGGAAGCCACGGATATCCTGATTCTTTAACTCCTGATATACGAGTGCCGCATAATCGTTAAACCGCTCCGATATGGGAAGCACCGCAATTTGATCGGGGGAAAGCCAGAGTGGAAAATTACCTGCACAGTGCTCAATCAGCACGGCTACAAAGCGTTCCAGTGATCCAAATGGCGCACGATGAATCATTACCGGTGTGTGCTTCTGGTTGTCAGAACCAATATATTCCAACTCAAAGCGCTGCGGCAATTGGTAGTCGACCTGGATTGTACCTAGCTGCCAACTACGCCCCAAGGCATCCTTAACCATGAAGTCTAGCTTGGGACCATAGAAGGCCGCCTCACCCTTCACCGCCACGGTTTTCAAATTGCGCTCATCTGCTGCCTCTTGAATCTCTTGTTCAGCACGATCCCACAGGGAGTCTTCGCCGATATACTTTTGCCTGTTGGCCGGGTCTCTAAGGGAAACCTGGGCTGTATAGTTTTCAAAACCAAGTGACCTAAAAACGTGCAAGACCAGATCAATCACCTTGATAAATTCTTCTTTCACTTGATCAGGCCGGCAGAAAATATGGGCGTCGTCCTGGGTGAACCCACGAACCCGGGTCAGTCCGTGCAATTCTCCACTTTGCTCGTAGCGGTAGACTGTTCCAAACTCCGCGTACCGGATAGGCAGGTCTTTATACGACCTCGGTTTTACTTTATAGATCTCACAGTGGTGAGGACAATTCATCGGCTTGAGCAGGAACTCCTCTGATTCATCCGGTGTGCGGATGGGTTGAAAGGAATCCTTTCCGTACTTCTCGTAATGGCCGGAGGTAACATATAAAGCCTTGGATCCAATGTGGGGCGTCACGACAGGGTCATAGCCAGCCCTAATCTGGGCCTTGCGCATGAATTGTTCGAGCCGCTCGCGAAGCACTGTACCCTTGGGAAGCCACAAGGGCAACCCCATCCCTACCTTCTCTGAAAAGGCAAATAACTCCAACTCTTTTCCCAACTTCCGGTGATCGCGTTTCTTGGCCTCTTCCAGCATGTGGAGGTATTCCTCCAATTCTTTCTGCTTAGGAAACGTAATGCCATAAATGCGAGTGAGCATCTTATTCTTTTCATCACCCCGCCAATACGCTCCGGCAACACTCAGCAATTTCACAGCCTTTATGAATCCAGTATGGGGAATGTGCGGGCCGCGGCATAAATCGGTAAACGCGCCCTGTTCATAGAAAGTAATCGACCCGTCCTCCAGGTTACCAATCAATTCAATCTTG
The DNA here is from genome assembly GCA_031384895.1 of Cyclobacteriaceae bacterium. Taxonomy (GTDB): domain Bacteria; phylum Bacteroidota; class Bacteroidia; order Cytophagales; family Cyclobacteriaceae; genus ELB16-189. Next base: position 2,150 of record JANNAZ010000409.1, read on the forward strand.
TAGGGGTCGCCTTTCTTAGTGAAGAAATCGAGGGCTTCGGTTTTGGAAACGGCTCTACGAGAAAAGACATTATTCTTCCGTGCGAGCTCGATCATTTTTCCTTCCACTTTAGCGAGGTCATCATCGCCGAACGGAAGGTCACCCAAGTCTACGTCGTAGTAAAATCCGTTTTCTATGGGAGGTCCAATGCCAAACTTCACTCCGGGGTAAAGTGATTCCAGTGCCTCGGCCAGCAGGTGGGCTGAAGAATGCCAAAAGGCGTATTTGCCTCCTTTGTCATTCCACGTAAATATCCGGATCGATGCATCGCGGTTGATTGGCCGTACCAAATCCCATATTTCACCGTCTACCTCAATGGCCAAGGAGTTGCGTGCAAGTCCCTCGCTAATGCTTTGCGCAATAGCCATACCGGATACGCCAGTAGGATAAACCCGGGATGATCCGTCAGGCAACGTAATGGTTACTTCACTCATCAATTCATGTAGATTTTGCGGTTGCAAATATGCAACATTTAACGGAATCGCGACTCGCTGATCGCTTACAGCTTGAACTGTATCGTTCCCAGGATTCCAAATGAACGGGCGTCCGGCCGGTCCAGGTAGGTCAACCGATGCACAAAGTCAATCCGAAAGAAATGGAAGATATTCTCGACACCATAACCGACCTCCACATAGGGTGTGCCGGAGAAGCTGCCCGTCGGATAGGTAGCGGTGCCATCCGGAGTTTGGCTGGCAATGAGTTGCTGGTTCTCCTTGCTTAATTCGCCATAAATAATGTTCGTGGTTGCCACCAACCTCCACTTAAGGCGGTTCATCAGTGGAATTCTGTTCAGAAGTAGTCCTTCCAGGAACTGTCGATAGCGGAGCGTGACATACCGGTCGCTCACAAATTCTCCGAAGTTCATCAAGTTATAAGCAAATTGACTGTACAGCGGCGACTGGTTTCCTAAATGAACGCCAAGCAAAGGGTACGGCAGCTTGTCCGGAATATATTCGCCCACTAGTGTTATCTGCCCAAGCCCCAGGACACCCATTCTGACCCGCTTATCAATCTGGAGCTTGAATTTGTTGTAGTTATAATCGCTTCCAAAGAGGCCCTGGATGCCCCGTGTATACCGAAAGGTAATTGCTGGCCATTTCCTGAGTCCAAGGCTCAGCCGTTCGTTGCCATTCTGAATGTACGTCTCATCGCGGGCATATCTGGACTCAAAGAAGACCTCGGATGTCTGAAATTGCGTGTACGTTGTGGCACCTGGAATGGCCGCATCTCCCGGATCCTTGTAGTATGCAAACGGATATGTCGGATCGAATGACGTGTACTTGAATGCCACACGTTGTGAAAATCCTTTGAACAACTCGCGACGGAATGCGGGTACGACTTCGTTGAAATAGTAGGCTCTCCGGTAATTGCCCCACCTCACCGCCGTAAGGAAAAGTTGGTTAGATGAAAGGGCGTCGTCATCTATACCCAAGCGCACGACATCCGTACGCGCAGTAAGGTTGAATGTCGTCCATTTTCGCCGGTCAATCAGTCGCTCGGCAAAGCCAGAGGCTTTGACTCTGTTATCGGTGAATCCATATGCCAGCATGGCTCCGTAGGTCATCTTCTTACTGAACTTCGAGTTGGTCTTGAACCCACCCTGAATTCGAAGTCCCTCAACCGTATTGTAGGTAAAGGTCCGCAGATAGGGCCCTACTTCCACTTTTCCAAGACTGTAATAACCATCCACGAGGGCCTTGAATATTTCAGTATACGTCTTCACAATCGGAATATTCTTGAGCGTATCGATCATATGGTACACGTTGCGCTCGGTCACCGAGAGCGGCTCGTGGCGCAGGGTATCCCAGTATTTCTCTTCGTTAAAGACCTGAGCATCTTCAGCTACGATTATCCTTCGTTCATAAAACGCCTGCTCTCGGGGCTTGTTTATTACAAAATTCTTATTGCTTGTGTAGAATTTTGCCAGAAGCCCAACTGATTTTTTGCTCAACTCGCTGATATTGATCAGCACCCTATTCTTCAGTGGCAACCATTGACCCGCCGTAGTTTTGGAAAGCTCTTGCTGAATCTTAATCCGATCAATGAAGTTGACATTGGATTCCTTGCCGATGGATGCATCAATCTGCTTAAGGGCATATTCATTCTTGGTGATCCACATTGTGCCTGTAAACGCAAGCTCGAGGGGGCTTTTCGGATAGAAGTCGATCCGGTAGCAATAGTCTGCACCGAGGTAGACACTGTCCATCAGGTCATAATCATAATACAACCTCCATCCATCTGCCAGCGGAGAGACAAAGTTTTTGTTGATGATCGGAACCCAGTTCTGATAGAAGTTGTATTCCTGAAAAGTGGAGCCAACCAGTTGGGAAATCACGGTGCCATCATCCAGGCCAACTCCATTGATTTTGGTTCGAAGAATAGTTTCTGTGCTCAAGGCAGGGTGGTCGCGGTAATAAAATTTGGAAACGCTTTCCGTAATAAACAAAGGCAGGACCGGCTTTCCATCTTCACCCACTACCCGATCGATACTGTCCAAGACCTGGGCGATCTTTTTCATGACCTTCTTTTGTCGAAACTTTTCGGTGATGTGGTCAATATCAACCTCTGTCTTGGTATAGACATCGTATTCATATGCATCCAGGTTGCGCTTGTCATTCTTGTTGCGGTTGTCCACTACCCCGCGCAGAATCGGCCAGGCCGGGTTCTCTCCTGCCTTTACAACAACCTCCTGCAGATCTGTCTTTGCTTCTGTTAGCTGGATGTTAATCGTTTGCTCAACCCCTCTCTTGATGGCTTTTGATCGGGAACGATAGCCAATGTAACTAGCAACGATTGAGTCTGTGGCTTTTATGGCACGAATTGCAAACTTCCCATCAAAGTCGGTAGTGCCGCCTGTGGCTGTGCCCTTAAAGACTACATTAGCAAAGGGGATGGGATCTCCTGTACCTGCATCTGTAACTTTCCCACGGACCATGGTTTCCTGGGCAAACGATGGCGCGACAGCGAAAAGAATAAGCGCAAGGGAAAGAAAAAAACCACTCGGAATCTTCAAAGAAAACTGTTTTTATAGCTTATTTGGGGTTGCAAAATGTCATGAATTCTTCAATTTAGCAATAAAACCTATCTTGGAATACGGGAACTGTTCTTACGCATGACCGCCATGAAATTCTACCTATGATCGCCCGGCGGATATTTATCTGGTTCTTTACACTCATCTCATTCGGCACTTTCTCGCAACTAAAGGTGGAGGAAGTAAGGTCGACCCCTCAAGCATTTGATTCAATCAAATCGTACAAGAATAGAAATCTGATAGTTCCCATTGTGGCCCTATCTACAGAGACAAGCTGGATCTTTGGTGTCGCCGATGCATATATCTTCAAGACATCCAAGAAGGATTCAACGCTGCGATCCTCTTTCATTTCCTCAGGCTTCCTGTATACACTAAAAGATCAAATTCTTATTGCAGTGGGGACAAACATTTTCCTGCCGAAGGAGAAGTATATAATTCGTTTTGAAAACACGTTTAGCAAGTTCCCAGACAAATTTTGGGGAATAGGCAACGATACGCCGGAAAGTACTGAAGAGAATTATACGTTTACCCAATTCTATATCAACCCAGCAATCAGCAGGAAAGTAAGTAAAGACTTTTTTTTGGGGTTAGGCATAGAATATCAAAGCGTATTCGATATCCAGTATGAATCCGGTGGCAATTTTGAGAAGGACAAAGTGGTCGGAATTTATAACGAGACTGAATACAGTGTGTTTGGGTTAAGTGCGCTTGCTACGTATGACTCGCGCAATCACGCGTTCACCCCTACCCATGGGTCCTTGTTCCGTGCAAAGTTCTCCAACTTCAACAGGAATATGGCGAGTGACTATGAATTTCAGTCCTTCGAATTGGATATCCGGAAGTTCATACAGATACGGAAGGAAAATATTCTTGCGATCCAAGCATTTGCCTTATTTACATCTGGAGAAGTCCCCTACCGACACCTGGCGCTGCTGGGGGGCAACATGATGATGCGGGGATACTACGGTGGTCGCTTTCGGGACAAAATGTTTATCGGAACACAGGCGGAATACCGGTTCCCCGTGTATTGGAGGTTTGGAGCGGTTGTATTTGGGAGTGCCGGAGAGGTGGCTGACAATACCTCACAGTTTAGTTTTTCCAAATTACACTATGCAGCCGGCGGCGGCATTCGATTCTCGGTACTCCCCAAAGAACGGCTCAATCTCCGGTTTGATGTTGCCTACGGTAATCGGGTAGGCTATTACATTAGCCTTTTCGAGTCCTTTTAGCCTTCGTTCAAATAACAATGGGCTCCTTCTCGCCCAAGTGGCGCGGGCCTGTCTTGAGAATGTACAGGTCGAGGATGGCTTTTGCCCGCGCGAAATACTCCCGAACATATACACCGGCCCCCGGTTCGTCTTCAGGTCCCCTGACAACAAGTGCTACGGCATCGATATGATAATAGTGGCTAATGAAAAGGGCACGATATGAGTGGAAGGGCTGAGTAATAATAGTAATGTGATCCTGCCCGAATATTTCCTTGCTCCGCACAACGGAATCCAGTGTCCGCAACCCGGCGTAGTCCAATGTAATCGCTGATTCAGGCACGCCAAGTTTTACCAGCGCCTTTTTCATCTCCATGGGTTCGTTGTAGAATTTTGTACGGTTATCCCCGCTGACAATAATATGTCCGACTTTGCCTAACGCGTACAATCGCGCTGCTGCGTTCATCCGATTGTGAAAGAACGGATTAGGCGACCCATTGGATAGCCGGCTGCTTGTGCCCAATACCAAGCCTACCGGGTTAACTGGCAAACTGTCATAATCTGAAAAAATAGCGGAGGATGTACTCCGGACGACCCACCAGTTTCCTGCTGCCAGTAGCACGGCAAACAGAAGACAAACAAACACACCGATCCTCCACATTGTTCTCCAAGAATTCATAAATCGGTCGATTAAAGCCGAACAAAATTACTCAATTAAGCGCAGATACTCGCGCTCAATCACGTCGGCATTGCGAATAGCTTTCTTGTACCACTGCAGCCGTAGCGCATCCTTTTCCTCCAGGCTTAGTTGCCAGGGAAGTTCAGATTTCCGCAGGCGTGAGAGGGTAATTTCCATACATATCGCCGCGCTCACGGAGATGTTCAGGCTTTCCGTAAACCCAGTCATCGGGATATTGATGGCCAAGTCAGCGTGCTTACTGGCATACTCGGAGGAACCATGCCGTTCATTGCCCATTACAATAGCCAGTGGAGTACCCAGAGGCACCTCTTCAATACCAATGCCAGCAGATGGGTCAGTCACCGCAATTCGGTAGCCTCGCTCCTTCAACGTTCGAAAGCATACTTCTGTATTGTTGGCTTCCTTTGCATTGTATCTGATGATATTCAGCCACTTATCCGAGCCGCGTAGCACGAGTTTATTGGTTGACCACCGACTGTTCTTTTCAATGACATGCACATCTTGAAGGCCAAGACACTCACACGTACGAATCACGGCGCTCGTATTCTGCGATTGATAAATGTCTTCCAGCACCATCGTCACAAAGCGAGTGCGCTGAGCCAATACCCGCTCCATGAACTCCCGCTTGTGCTCTGTAACAAACTGGCTCAAGTGTTCCTTTAATAGCTGATTCTGTTTAGGGATGTCCATTGAACCATCGGTTTCTCTGCGAGTTATAAAAATAAAACAAACTTAACGGCAGATTTTCAAAACAAACCGTGTCGTAAAGTTAGAAAAGCAGATGATACGAGATGAAAATCGTTACCTTTACAAAGATTATTCTGAGCGTTCATAAGGTCCTCACCTTAATGACATTCGCGAATGCGCCGGTTAGATTAGTTTTTCTATTTTTGCACCGGATTTTTTAAACTATGGCAAGACTTCTTGGGTTCTTAATCGGTTGCATGTCTTTCGTTCAGGTGCTTTGTGCACAGACTATTCCATTGTCTAGTCATGAATATGAGAGCAGAAACGAGCGCATAAGCAATTTCACTCAGCCCCTTCAAATTCGTCGATGGGAGATAGCCGATGATACTGTTGATGAATGGAAGCAGTGGGAAATGGTTGACAATTATTCATTCGGCATCAACCGCGGCAGCATGTCCATGATTTCCGATCTGGAATCTCTTCACCCTTTTTTCCGTGACCAGGTCCTTGAGCTTATTCGCATCTGCAAATCCAAAGGGATTCAGCTGGCTATCGTAGAAACCTACCGTACTCATGCCAAGCAAACGGAGTACAAGACAATGGGGCGAAGGTATACGCGTACCAAAGCAGGGCAATCAAAGCACCAATATGGATTGGCAATAGATATCGTTCCATTGATTGATTCGATCCCACAATGGCGCAACATAAAATTATGGCGTAAAATTGGCCCGATTGGCGAACAGCTGGGCCTGCGCTGGGGAGGAAGATGGCATAAACTATTTGACCCTGGTCATTTTGAATGGACCGGCGGTCTTCTGACTTACGACTTGGCCAAGGGCAAATTTCCGCCTATTCCCAACTCAGCCAAGTATCCTTGTCTTGAGGAGGACTTGCGCGAACTGCGGCGTCATTGGAAAGCCTGGGAGATTGAACAGTCTGCGATCGCTCGATTGGCCACAAAAGAGCGGCTACCCGCTACCACGCGCGTGGTGCTTCGCGCTGGGCAAGATTAAGCATGCCTCGCTCCTTCCCGCCGAATTTCATCTTTGGAACAAGTACGGCGGCGGCCCAAATAGAAACTGCTACCAATCACGATTGGCAAGGACTTAAAGCCAGAGATGGTTACATCTTCGAGCGCACCACCGATCATGAACTGCGTCATATTGAAGACGCTGGGATAATCGCGTCACTTGCACCGGGCTATCGCATGGGTGTTTCCTGGAACAGACTTCAGCCCGGCCCGCTGGAGCCCCTCGATGTAAAAGTAGTCGACGAATACACAAAACTTTTCGAAGACCTAACGGCTCGCGGGGTGACGATCATGATGGTTCTCCATCACTTCACTAATCCCAATTGGTTTGCCAAACTGGGCGGTTGGGAAAAGGAAACGAACATTGAATTCTGGGTTGACTTCGGCAAAAAGGTGATCGGCGCATTTGGTAAATATGTCAGTCACTGGAATACCTTTAACGAACCAAATGTTTACGTCAGTTATGGATGGATCACTGGATTCTTCCCTCCGTTCAAAATCAATCCTGCACTCGCCTTCCGAGTTGTCAAGAACCTGGGTACAGCACATGAGCGAATGTACGACACTATTAAATCTTCTTACCCTGATCATCCCGTAGGTATTTCACACAATGCGGTCATCTTCGATGCTGAGAATTTTGTGGGCCACCTGCCGGCCCGTTTAAGTGATTGGTGGTTCATGCAATACGTCCCTTCATTTTTTGAAAAAGCTGACTTCTTTGGAATGAGCTACTATGCTCGTGTTTCCCATGATCCATTCCCCATTACCTTTCTTGACACGCCAGAAAAAATCAAAAAGTACGGATTACCTCACGATGACATGTGGGAATACCATCCCCAAGGGCTACGCACCTGCATCAACCGGTACTGGAATAAATACCGAAAGCCCATCATCATTACCGAGAACGGTGTGTGCGATGAAAGTGATGTCCTGCGGCAACGTGCCATCCTGGACTATGCAGGGATTGTACACGATGCTATTTCAGACGGGATAGACATACGCGGATATTACTGGTGGAGTGCCTGGGACAATTTTGAATGGCACCTTGGCCCCAGCAAAAAATTCGGGCTATATGCATGCGACCTCCAAACCCGGGAAAGGACGGCCCGGCCAAGTGCCCGGATTTATTCCGCACTTGCTCATTCTCGTGTGATCCCCGATGCGAGTTGAATAGCATCCACTATCTTTGAGCGCTTCTGATGCACCTACCATGAAAAAAATGTGGGCCGTTTACGCAGTCATTGCCGCCATAGTTTATGTGCTCGTCAACAGCTTAATTGTTGCCGGGGCCTTTAAGTCGATCCAGCCCCATCTGGAAGGAACCACGAGCCTGGTTTATTCTGGAATTCCCGGACCGGAGGATATGGACATGGATAACGAAAGTGGCTTACTTTTCATTTCCTCAACGAACAGAAGGAAGACCATGGCCGGTCTACCTTCCAACGATGGCATTTTTGTTCTATCTGCCGATTCTGCTCAACAACCCCGCAAACTCGCGACTACCTACCCCGCAGAATTCCATCCGCATGGCATCTCCTTCCTGCGTATTGGGATCAAATCATACTTGTTTGTAGTCAATCACAACCCCGCCGGCAACTTCGTAGAGATTTTTGAGTACACGGACGATACCTTGTTCCATCAGCAGAGCATTACCGATCCGTCCATGAATTCCCCGAATGATGTGGTGGCCGTGGCAACCAACAAATTCTACGTAACCAATGATCATGGAACACAGAAAGGATTCAAACGCACATTGGAAGACTTTCTACAGCTCCCCTTTTCATCCTTGCTCTATTACAACGGCGTTTCATTCAGCAAAGCTTATGGGGGACTGAAGTATGCGAACGGAGTGAATGTGTCCAACGATGGGCTAACGCTCTATGTAACCACCACAAGAGGCAGGAACCTATTAACCTTCAATCGAGATCAAGAAACGGGAGGACTCACGTTGGCCAATAAGCTTTCACTTAAGTCGGGAGTAGATAATATTGATGTAGATGCTGACGGAAGTCTTTGGATTGCGGCTCACCCAAATGTCCTGGCCTTTGTTGGGCATGCAAAAGATTCTACGAAACTGTCTCCTTCGCAAGTTCTCAAACTTACGCTGGGCCCGGGAACCACCTACCAGGTGGAAGAAGTATTTATGGATGATGGCCGTCAGCTCTCGGCGTCTAGTATAGCAATTCGATACAAGGGCGAACTCTTTGTCAGCGGCGTCTTTCAGCGTAAGATTCTCCGGATTGCCTTGAAAGCCCCATCAAAACCCTAGCAAAAGTCGTTGCTTCCAAACATGAATAAGCGATTACTTTCCCGCCTCACTTTAGCTCTACTTGCTTTTGTCGTCTTATCGATATCTGCCTTTTACTTCTTTCAAGATCTGTTGGTGTTTCAAACTGTTTCTCTTGAGGCGAATTATGCGTACAGGTTTGATCAGCCCTTCGAGGAATATTCAATTCCCGTTACCGAATCGAATGCAGGCACGGATGTAACACTGTACGCACTCTGGTTCTAAGCTCCGGGCACTTATAAAGGCCTCTTTCTGTTTTTCCT
>JANNAZ010000027.1:0-2727 GCA_031384895.1 Cyclobacteriaceae bacterium
CACCATCACCGAGGGTGTGGGCCCCGGGGGCGTGAGCCTCGACGACACGCCGGCCGACAACATCACGCCGGCAAAAGTGGTGGCCGCCGCGCGGTTCACGGAGTCACGCGGGCGCTGGTGGGTGGAGTACGGCGTGCGGACTCAGGCCGACGTGCAGCGGGTGGCCACGACCTTGCTCGACTCGCCGTTCCTCATTGCACAGGACCTGCTGTCGCTCGAGGGCTTCACCGTGCAGCGCGTGGCGTGGGGTGTGAACCTGTCGCGCGGCCGCGACCGTGTCGGCCTGACCTTCGCGGTCGAGAACCTGGGCGACACCTACTATCGTGAGCAGTTCCAGTTCGCGCCGGCGCGCGGCCGGAGCTTCACGGTGGGCCTCAACCTCGGCGCCTTTTAGGCGCCTCGCAGGTTCTGGGGGCTGGGGGCTGGGGACTGGGGCGGGTCGGCGTCCAACTGCGCAGAGACCCGCTCCGGAGACGAGGTTCGGTCCAGCGTGACGTCTGGCGAGCCCCAGACCCTAGCCCCCAGCCCCTAGAACCTAGCCCCTCGCCCGCACAGGAGTCGTGACCATGAGCTCTTCGTTCGTTCACTTCATTCCCATCGTGACCACCCTTCTTGCCGTCCCGTTCTCGCTCGAGATCTTCCGGCGCTACCGGGCGCATCCGGAGCGGCTCCACCTGCTGTGGTGGGCGATTGGCGTGGCCACCTACGGCGTCGGCACGTTCACCGAGGCCGCGACCACGTTGTTCGGGTGGCACGAGCAGATCTTCCGTGCCTGGTACGTGTCGGGCGCGCTGCTCGGCGGCGCGCCGCTTGCGCAGGGCACCGTCTACCTGATGCTGCCGCGCCGGGTGGCGCACGGGCTCACCACGCTGCTCATCGTCTACGTGGCGCTGGCCTCGGTGGCGGTGTATCTGTCGCCGATCGACTACAGCGTGATCGAGACGCACCGGCTGAGCGGCAAGGTCTTCGGATGGCAATGGGTGCGGATGTTCAGCCCCATCGTGAATCTCTACGCCGTGGTGTTCCTGATTGGCGGCGCGATCCTGTCGGCGCTGCGCTACAGCACCGATCCGGCCACGCACCACCGCATGTGGGCCAACGTGCTCATTGCCATTGGCGCCATCCTGCCGGGCATTGGCGGCACGGCCACACGCATGGGCCACGTGGAGGTGCTCTACGTCACCGAACTCGTGGGTATGCTGCTCACCTGGACGGGTTACCGCATGAGCGTGGCTGCACCCAATAGATCGAAAGGTCTGGCGATCTCGTGACCTGCTGATCGGCAGGCCCTATAATCCGGTCGTGGAGACCCCTGTGCGCCGTCCGCTGGCCGATGACACACCGCTCGAGATCGAGCAGGTGCAAATCGACATCTGGCGGCGCATGTCGCAAGAAGAGAAAGCCCAGCTCGTCACATCGATGTGCCGTGGTGTGCTCGAGGCGGCAGCCGAGGGCGTGCGTTGGCGCTTTCCGCGTGCCGGCCCCCGCGAGCAGTTCCTTCGGCTGGCGATTCTGCGGCTCGGCTACGACCTGGCCGTCGAAGCGTTTCCTGACGCAGCGAGCCTTCAGTAAGCGCGGAGGCGGCATGACCGACGCGAATCCGTGGGCCGTCGTGGCGAAGGTGGCTGAAGTGCTCGACCTCCTGGCGGTGCGCTACGCCGTTGGCGGTTCGCTGGCGAGCAGTGTCGTCGGCGAGCCGCGCTCGACAATCGACGCCGATCTCGTTGCCGAACTGCAACCCGAACACATCGAGTCGTTCATCGCGCAACTGTCCCCGAGATTTTACATTCCCGAGGAACGGCTTCGCCGAGCGGTGCGCGAGTGCCTGAGTGCGAACCTGATCGATCAGGACACTGGCATGAAGGTGAACGTGTTCATCGCCGGCGGTACTCCTCTCGACGACGCGGCGCTGACCAGGCGCCTACCGTTCGCGCCGCGTGCCGGTGCGGGAATCCTTTACGTGCACACGCCGGAAGACGTGCTGCTCCAGAAGCTTCGCTGGTATCGCCGGGGTGGGGAAGTCTCCGATCGCCAATGGCGCGATGTGCTCGGCATCGTGCGCGTGCAGGGCGCGCGGCTCGACCGCGCTTACCTCACCTACGGCGCGGCGCTCCTCAGCGTGACGGACTTGCTCGAACGGGTGTTGGCCCAGGAGTAAGGGGCGGGCAAACTGTTGAGCGTAAGCCCCAATGAATTGCGGCAAGGACAGCGCCCACGCGAGCAAGACGCGATCACGCCCAGTCTTCCCACAGCAGTCCGTCGACGCGCGCGAACTCGCGGGTATTCGCGGTAACGAGCGTGATGCCGCGCCGGATCGCCTGGCCCGCAATCATCGTGTCGTAGGCGCCGACAGGCGTGCCGACGCGTTCGAGTGCGGCCCTCACGGCGTCGGTCGCGCGCGCGTCGGCGTCGTCGAAGTCCAGCCCGCGGACGTCAAGACCGATCAGATATCAGTTCGATTGCGCGCTACTCCATCCGCGAGCGGTCCACTTCGGCGGCGATGTAGCCAAACGCGGCCCACTGCTTCCCGGCCAGCACGCGGTCGAAGATCTCCTTCGCCTTGGCGCGGTCGCCCGTGACCAGGTAGTAGTTGCCCACGCCGTAGCCCTGCGTGGCGATGGTGAGGTCGTCGGCGTTGGTCGTGTCGAGCAGCGACTCCACCTTCTCGAGGCCCTTGTACATCAGCAGCCGCTTGTGGTACGAGCCGTTCTCGAGGATGTCCATCTT
>JANNAZ010000048.1:0-2769 GCA_031384895.1 Cyclobacteriaceae bacterium
CGGCGCCATGCATAATTTGTGGGTCAGTCGAAATGTAGGATCTCCAGTCCATCGCCGATACCTCCGGATAAGGGCGTCATTATAGCACTGTACGTTCGTTCGTGCCTAACGGCCTCGCGGATCAGCGGCGTCCGCGGAGCACACGCAGTTTGTGATGAGAGGAGGGGTCAGTTTGAGGTGGCCCTGTCTTCTTTGCAAATCAGAAGCAACATTAATGGTTCCTGGAACCATTATCTTTACACGGGATGGGGAGGATTGTGCATAACCATTAGTGGTAGTCCTCATAATCCAAGACGTAGGCGTGTCCGTCTTTTAACGTGAACGTGAAGCGCCAGCTTCCATTTACCCACACAGACCATCGACCGCGCTCCGATCCCTTCAAGGGATGTAGCCGGAATCCTGGAACATTCATGTCCTCAATGGACAGAGCCGTGTCCAGGGCTGCTAACAGCATACGCAGGCGCTTGGAGTGGTGCGGGTGGAACCCGCCGCGCTCCCCGACTCAAAGAACTTCCTTAGCCCTTTGTGTCGGAATGATTGAATCACAAGCCAGGTATGACATGTTGCGCATTACGCAACAAGGCCTAACGCTTCGGCTGACCGGTGAGCGGCGCGATTGATGCCGCTGAAAGAAAGCACTTCATCCAAGACATCGACATACTCTATACCTCACCGAAGCTGATGGCGCCGCTCGTCCAGTCGAGCCGATGGTTAGGCTGCTTTCCAGTATGCATATACTCTTTCGGCCAGTGCAATGACGGAAATATTTGAGCCACCAACTGCAAGCCCGGCAGCTCCGACAGCCTGCACTTGAAGTTGATCTGGTATCATGCGCCTCATCTTTATGCTCGGGTGGCGTCTCACCATTCCAGACCGAGCTACAGATTGATGGTGTGACGACAAGTTGTCGAAGTGCTTAGCGCCACTGGCGAGATGCGATACCAGCTGAAGGAGAGGCTCAGCATTTCGAATCTCAGCACGTCTAGCCTTTCCTTCGTCACCGGGATGTAGCCAGTCGAGCATATGCTCAGCCGTCACAAAGAAGTTAAATGCATGATCAACATCATTCGGTGCAGTGCGAAGGCGCTCAAGCTCCCGTTCGAGCTTAGCGAGCAAATCAGCGGGTGAGCGGAGTTCAAAAACGCCTGGCATAGGACTTACAAAAGCAGCCTAACAATGTTTAGGCGGATCCATATAAGAACCGGATCTGCCATTTTCTATCCGCGTAACACACCTTCGATAATCGTGAACAATATCCCATAATCGACGCCCATTCAATGAGTTGTGCCTGATCGACCATTTATCACGGGTTCTTATGCGGGTCCGCATAACAGCACCTCTTTGAGGAAGCTCACAATCCGTCCATCGGACTGCGAACACCCCCTGGCCCTCGGTTGAGCACATGCGAGTTAGAAAAGACTCCCGGTACATTTTCCTGTCTTTCTCGTGTACTCCAGGAAGCGGCTCTTATCGAATCGGAAGGCTCCTCCGTCCCAGTCGTGGAACTGGTGCGACACCAGCAGGCTATACACGGTGAACGATCTCCATCGTAGAAATGGCAATGCCTCCGCCGGCTAACGTTTGACATGAGCCGCAGCTGGGTGCAGGCGAAGCCCGCCGGAAGCTATCCGCTCGATGGAGGGATTAGCCTGCATTGCCATACTTTGCCAACACCTTAGGCAAGAACTGCAAGCCTTCTTTGAGCCGAGCTTGCCGGTCTAGATTAGAGAAATCAGGAAATGCGGTTTTTGCCTTTCGCACAATCTCTTCGCTTTCACCGATATGCTCAGGATGGCAAGCGAGGTACCAAACTTGAAAGGCTTGCATAGTTAACGATAGTTGATGGCCCAACTCACCACATTCGAGCGTGGCAAAGAAGATCAGGCAATCGTTTTCCTCTTCTTCGAACGAAAGCTCGTCTTCCGGATCGCGGTCCGCATGCTTGAGAAAGTTGCTCGCTCCGTTGAGAACATTGATCGCTGCATCCCTGGGAAGGCCGGAGTCTTGAATCAGCCGGTTCCGCCAAGACTCTCCGGGACGCTTGTGTTCGACCAAATCTGCAAAGACGGCGTGAGCTGCCGCCGCAAGAGTTCGTACGGCAAGCGGCTCACGATCCGAGAAGAGCAACTCGATTGAAACATCGAGCTGACGACTCGCAGCAAGGGCTTTGGCAGTGACGACTTTCATGCAGGCTAACGTGGCCGCTCAGCCGCGGCGCGAAGCGCCGTCGGCTGCAGCGGCGGGTTGGACGGCCTTTCTTTCTTAGCGGGCCACGTAGAGGCTTAACTCCGAGGGATGCTGCCCTTGTTTGCCGTCAGCCACTGCCCGAAGGTCTGAAGCGCGGGGTTGAGAGCCCTAGAAACTCCGAGATCCCGCGCGCCGCAGAATTCCATCTCGAACTCTGCCATGTACTGGAACATGTTGCCTAGGTCCTCGGCGCCGGGGAACCCGAAGCCGCGATAAGCTTCCGCAGTGACAGCATTATAGACCACGTCCTCCCCAAGGACCTTCCCGAGCTCGGCGGCCATCTGGGTGCCAGTCAGGTGCTCGCCGGCGACGCCGACGGACTTCCCGATGTATTCGGCACCGCGCTTGAAGACTCCGTAGGCGCACTTTCCGATATCGGCGACGGCGATACCCGGTAGCTTCTTGTCCGCCATGGGAAGCGTGAAGGCGAGCTTGCCGTCGGGGCCCTTCTTGGGGCCCATCCCGAAGAAGATCAGGTTTTCCCAGTAGAACGAGGTCACCAGGAAAGTCGTGGGCACGCCG
>JANNAZ010000058.1:0-4851 GCA_031384895.1 Cyclobacteriaceae bacterium
CAGCTTTCCCGATCTCCAGGGCAATCAAGTCAAACCGTCTGACGAGCGTTTTAAGAATCAGGTACTGATACTCCAGATCTTTGGAACCTGGTGCCCCAACTGCATGGACGAAACTAAATTCCTAAGCCAATGGTATGCAGATAATCATTCTCGTGGTGTGGAAATTTTAGGGCTCGCCTATGAACGCAAGAGCGACTTTACCTATGCCTCCAACCGCGTGATCAAGATGAAAGCGAAGCTTGCCGTGCCGTACGATTTTGTCATTGCCGGAATTAACGACAAAGAAGAAGCCGCCAAGACCCTTCCCATGCTGAATCGACTGCTGGCATTCCCCACAACTATCTTCATTGGGAAAGATGGAACCGTGAAACATATTTACACCGGTTTTGAGGGCCCGGGAACAGGAACATATCACGAACGCTTCAAAGAGCGATTTAATCAGGTCATCAATGAACTTTTGAATGAGAATATGACTTCTACTCCCACACACAAATAATGAAACGGGTTGTTGTTGGTTTATCGGGAGGCGTTGATTCAAGCGTTGCAGCCTATTTGCTGAAGGAGCAAGGCTACGAGGTTATCGCCATGTTTATGAAGAACTGGCATGATGACTCCGTGACCATCAGTAAGGAGTGCCCATGGCTTGATGACAGCAACGATGCCATGATCGTGGCGCAGCACCTGGGCATTCCCTTTCAGACCATCGACCTCAGTGTGGAATACAAAGTACGCATTGTCGATTACATGTTCGCCGAATATGAGCGCGGACGTACGCCAAATCCGGATGTGCTCTGCAACCGGGAAATAAAGTTTGATATCTTCTTGAAAGCCGCCATCAAGCTAGGTGCTGACTTCGTTGCAACGGGGCATTATGCACGGAAAGCGGAAACTGAAGTCAATGGAAAGAAAGTGTATCGTTTGCTTTCCGGGTTAGATCCCAACAAGGATCAGAGTTATTTCCTTTGCCAACTCAAACAGCAGCAATTGGCGAAGGCCTTGTTCCCTGTCGGTGAATTGCTAAAATCTGAAGTTCGCGAAATCGCTCGTAAAGCTGGAATTTCTACAGCAGAGAAGAAGGACTCCCAAGGGCTTTGCTTTATTGGCAAAGTGCACCTACCCGATTTTCTGCAACAACAACTGAAACCGAAAAAGGGAAGAGTCATCGAAGTGACCGCTGACTCATCGCTCTTTGTAGACAGGAATCCTGGCAGCGACCTCGCCGAACTCACACGGTCATATGCACTCACCCCCACTGCTGGTGAAGTTGTGGGTGAACACAACGGCGCGCATTACTACACGATCGGACAACGACGCGGACTAAACCTGGGCGGATTTGAAAAGCCTCTTTTTGTCATCGGCACCGACACACAAGAGAACATCATCTATACCGGAATGGGAGAAGATCATCCGGGTTTGTATCGTGGAGGGCTCTTCTTATCAAACGATGAACACTGGATTCGGGAAGACCTGAAGCTTAAGGCAGGCGAATCAAAGTCGTACATGGCGCGTATTCGCTACCGTCAGCCGCTTGAGCCTTGCACCCTGCACCAGCGCATGGAAGGACTCTACATTATCTTTGACAAGCCTCAACGCGGTGTGACACCGGGGCAATTTGCAGCATGGTATGATGGGGAGGAATTGGTGGGGTCGGGGGTGATTAATTAGTTATAGGTTATAGGTTACAAGCCGCAAGACAACCTTGACAAGCCTTTTACATTTTACATTGGCTATTCTGCATTTTGCGGTTTTCACACCTCGTCCATCATCTCCGATAGTAATCGCAAAAAGGGCAATACAAGAATGTAAAATGCAAAATACTGAATGTAGAATGTAGAAGTGTTGCAGCTGAATCAACCTTAGACCTTGACAAGCCTTTTACATTTTGGATTCAACAGACAAGAATGTAAAAAGTAAATGCAAAATACTGAATGTAGAAGTGTTGCAGGTCACTGCGACTTTTTAGGCAGCTTGTACTGCACCCCGAAACGTAATACAAGTTTTTCCGGAAACCCATCCTTCAGACTAAAATCAAAGTTGTACAGCATCTGAACAATTCCCGTCCACTGTTTGCCCAATTTGAAGTTGCTTTGAATGCCGGAATGAAACGTCCACCGCCAGTCTCGATAGGATGCCTGGTCGGCAGCGCCTGACTTAGGGAAGCTGTTGCCATCCAACTCGAAACGCAGGAATACTGATCTAAACATCTTCACAACAGCAAATGTAGACATGCCCCAAACAGGATCGTGTTGATCGAAGCTGAAATCCCTGGTGTTTAGCCGCACCTGGTAAATTGCACCCAAGCCTGCCTCCAGGCGACCTGTGATTCTATAGGAAGCGTTGGGATAGAAATCCAGCAGCAAGGTATCACCCACAACTTTTGGCCCCGTATGCAGTCCGATTCGAAACCTTTCGCGGAATGGTTTTCCCTTCAGACCATTGCGGGGGAGCCAATCGTTCTTTTTAATTTCCGAGAGGCTACCCAGCGAAGCATACTTCTTCTTGTATTTACTCATCTGACTCATTGCCCCTTGAATGGATGCTTCCTGTCCTGCAAAATGATTCACGGCTTGTTCTTTCAAACCTTCAGGGTTCTTCATCTGCTCCGCCAACTTCAACGCTTCATTCTGCTCTTTCAATTTATCTGCCTCACTCAGGGCCTTAGTTACATCATTCAGTTCTCCCAACTGCCCCACAGCTTTCTCAGTAGCGGCCCTGGGATCCGTGGTGAGCGCTTTCACTTCAGCAAGTTGGCCGTTGAGTTCTTTTTTGGGGTCAGGCATCGAAGGCAAGTCTGCATTCCATCCGGCAAGTTGATCGTTGCTGGGTAGGGCAAGGCCACCGCCCACAGCGCTCAGGTCATCCGTCAGGCCGAGGGAAGAAAAGTCCCCGGTGTTAAGAGCGGGTATGCCCGGCACTTCCGGTAATGAACTAGATGGAGGCTTAATACCAGGAACGTCCACTCTTTAATCTCATCGATACTTACATCAGAGATGCAAAGACCCGCAAAGCGCACGCAGCTTAAAAACCAAGGTTCGGTCATCCCTACAATAGTTTCTGTAGCCCGACCAATAGAGCAAGTAGGCCTGAGATCAACGATACTATGGGCACCCACTTTTTAAAAAATGCCGCATACTTCAAAGGCTTATACTCCAAGAACTTGAAGGTCGACTTAAAAAATAATTCTAAGGCATCGTAATCAGCGTAAGCAATACGGGGGAAAACGACTCTCTCGTTCTTTTCCAGAACAAGCACAAGCATGTTATGCAACCCGTTGAACTCGTCTACCCGTTGGTGTATTTCATATCCTAAAATTGATTCAGTCTTTAATCGAATATTTTTTATCTTAAAAAAGCCTGTCAGATGGATACTTGTGCCGTCAAAGTCAATGCTCATATAACTCTGATCGATAAGTAGAAGAAAAAAGATACCCATGGATAGCATGAACACCGCTAACCATTCCGACCCAGAGCCCGCATAAGGACTTAAGAACAAAGCCAACGAACAGCCAATGAAGAATAAAGAAACTATTGTTCCCACCAGAGGATATCCTGACTTTATTTTCATCGCGTTACTAGTTAGCGTCAACTAATTGCCATCGTTAAATGATTGATATAGTCTGACTCCATTGTAAACAAGAACACCTGCGCCAATTACCCATCCAACAGGATTTGAGACTAACCCTAAAGTTACCAATGCAGTAGTGCCTAGTCCCACAGCGTTTACACCTATGTCTGCGTAATCCAATCCACTTCCCTTACCCGAAGCAATGTTGTAAGTTGATATACCAATGCCCGCAACACTGGCCAATGGACCCGCAACTTTGGCAAATTTCATGACTTGCAAAGTTCTAGTCCCAGATAAAAATCTATTGGCATACAAGAAGTTTTTATCTGCAAGGTTCATGTAACTAGGGTGAAGCTTTGCAGTGCCATTCAAAATATTTGATCCACGCTCAGTAATCCATTTACCTAATGTAAGGTCAGCACCACCAAGTGCAAAATCTGCTGAACCAAGGAATCGACTTGCAGCCCCTAGTAAATCTAGCGAGCTGCCTGGCCCACCTCCGTTATTCTGGAGACCTGCTCGTCGATTCAATTTAGATGGAACAAATATGTTCCAAAACTCAAAATCCGGAAGATTACCAGGAGCCCCACTATAATTTGAAAGGTCATATCTGGACCAACTTTCCCAGTGCCCAAGACCGCCATTCAGCTCTATGACTTCACGCCTTCTTCCCTCACTTCTATCATAAAGTCTTCCGCCCTCGTTGCTGAATCCCATTGCCAATCCGTTGCGGAAAAGTTGGCTGCCACCATTTGATGACCAATCACCATACTGCATCCCATCCGCCCAGTTGTTCCCAGAACCAGGCGCAATTCCTGAAGTTCCTGGCCTCCATCCAAAGCCCATACTGTTCATACCACCTCCGCTCACCATCATGTACATAGCCAAGTTAGTGCCTTCGCGCCAACATTGAGCACACATATACTCCCTCGGCGCTGGTGGCTGAGGCTCAACATCATCACCCCGCGGGTCGTTCATGTTGGAAGGATTGTTCAGCGAGTAGTTGTAAGGCGTTATGCTTCCGTACTTCGACGCCATCGGGTCCACCTGGTTCATCCGTCCTAAGGCAGGATCATAATTGCGGAAGTCCAGATCGTAAAGTTGGGTGGTGGAGTTTAGCTCCGTGCCCCCGTTGGCAAGGAACCTGTTCCCCGTCACGCTTTCTCTCGTCCAGCTATTGGCCGTCTGCATCCCGAAAGGATAGTACTCGCTGCCCTGTATCAGATTTGATTTTGTATGCGTCACTTTAAAGTCATCAAAGTAAACGTAGTTGTTACTCTGATCCTC
>JANNAZ010000097.1:0-1711 GCA_031384895.1 Cyclobacteriaceae bacterium
AAGATGCCCAACTGGAGCGAGAAGTTTGGCTATGGCGACTTCATTCATCTCGAACATCATAAGCGAGGGTTCGCAAAAATGATGCGGGGCAATCAGTTCTTTCGCGAAATTGAGTCGAACTGCTGGGACCCCAAACTGCGGATGAAGGAATATGCCACCCACGATACCCAGGTCCAGGTGGTCTGCACCATCCCCGTTATGTTCTCGTATTGGGCCAAGCCGGTTGATGGAGCCTCCTTATCAAAATACCTGAATGATAACCTGGCTAAATTGGTGGAGAAGTATCCAAAAAATTATGTCGGCCTTGGCACCTTGCCCATGCAGCATACAAAGCTGGCCGTTGAGGAAGTCAAGCGGTGCAAGAAAATTGGCTTGCACGGAATCCAGATTGGCTCCAACATCAATGACCTGAACCTGAACGAAGAACGTTTCTTTCCCATCTTCGAAGCCTGCGACAAACAAGGAATGGCAATCCTGATTCATCCCTGGAACATGATGGGTGAAAAAAACATTACAAAATATTGGTTGCCTTGGCTCGTCGGGATGCCGGCGGAGACAACCCGGGCACTCTGTTCGATGATCTTTGGCGGGATTTTTGAAAGGCTTCCTGGACTCCGGGTAAACTTCGCGCATGCAGGTGGGTCTTTTCTATTCACGCTGGGCCGAATTCAACATGGATTTGACTGCCGTCCGGATCTGGTGGCAATCGATAATCCGGTTGAACCGAAGCGCTACCTGGGTAAATTCTGGGTGGACAGCATTACCCATGATTTGGAAATGCTTGAGTATGTCGTGAGCAAAGTTGGATCAAAACGAGTAACCCTCGGGTCAGATTATCCGTTCCCCCTCGGGGACCTCGAGGTTGGAAAATTTATCGAGGAATCAGATATGCCAAAGAAGACAAAAGAAGATATTTTTGCGAACGCAACATTGGAATGGCTTCAACTACCGAAAAAAAGATTTTTATGAAGGGAGCACTGGGGCTCATTATATTTCTTCTTGCCGCATCGGCTGGCCTTGCCCAGGAGACGGAGAAGGACAAGGTGCGCGAGCTGGAAAAGCAGCGCGAGTTTCAGAAAGAAAGGAAAATCAATGCCCGGCTTGATTCAGCCATCCAACTTTCCAATAGCGGGGAATATGAAGAGGCAGATGCCAAATTTCGGTCTGTGCTCGCTAATGTGAAAAGCGTTCCCTCCGATCTCGCCTATCATTTTGGAAAGAATTCCTACCAGCTGCAAAAATATAAGCAAGGCGTTGACTGGCTGACTAAGTATATCCAGCTGAAAGGTACAACGGGACAATATTCACAGGATGCCGCTATGTGGCTGAAGTTGGCGGAAGAGGGCCTCATCCAACAGCGTCTGGTACAAACAGCTAAGACTATCGAAGTGCTGTCGCGGGATTTTACCATTGATTGTGGCTCCTCTGGCAAGGTGGTCTGTCCGGTTTGCAATGGATCAACCGTTGTGATCCGGAAAACCTACTTAGGAGAAAAATATTCCACGTGCGGATATTGTAACAAAATAGGATTTCTTAGCTGCGCAGAATATAACCAACTTCTTCGCGGCCAATTGAAAGAGTCCGCGGAAGCAAAGTAACCGACTGAAGCCTCGCTAAACATGAGTTTCCTCCATAATCAGCTCGATAAACGAATCCTAAAGCAGCGGCTGCACACGGGTCAAGCTGACCGACTGACCCTTTCCTTTTATAC
>JANNAZ010000114.1:0-7800 GCA_031384895.1 Cyclobacteriaceae bacterium
TCCATGTTTGAAGTCATTTCATTTTTATATTTTTCAAAGATGTCTCTTGGTTCACCATTTTTCTTGTAGTACGTTTTTTTGTCAAATGTCTGTTCGGCTGGCGTTGAGCTACTTGGGTCACTTTTGAAAATTATGTTATAAATCTCGTATTTATATCGACCATCTTTGCTTTGAAGTTTTATTGAATACCACATTTGAACAGGGACCGAACTTGCAAGAACCTTTATATAAATATCAGTGAACCCTTTGCCAACTATAATTCCTGATTCTTTGTCGTCCATTTGAATTACGTCATTCGCTGATTTAAAAATATCAACAAAGAACTGTTTTGACCTTAAATACAATTCCTTAGCGTTAGTACTGTCCATTTGAACCACTCCGTTGAAATTTATTCCTCCATTTTCATCAGTTGGTAAATCGTCGATCACTTGTCCGCTAGCTACTATGGGAAGCATTGTTACTAGCGTAATTAAGAAGGCACGGTGTTTCATAGTCTTAAATATTTAAATCAAAATCCTCTTTGCAGCTAAGTCCAAACTTAATAAATCAACACGTCTTCCTCCCCGAGCCGAGCCCCATTGCTGCCCACTTTTGTTGGCTGCTGTTGGGTTCAGTCCCTACTTTATTGGCTGAACATAAATGTCGTCATGATTTGATGTCCCAGTCAAATTGTATTTCCCTTGCAGTGTTTCAGATTCATTGAACATCTTTCCTGAAATTCTTGGGGTAGTATCGTAGTTTAAATACCCAACAAATTTACATGCATCTGTCACATATAACCTCAACTCCGTGTTGTCGGGAAGTTCTCTGTCGCTGTACGTGACATCCAGCTCCGCTCCGATGATTTGATGGCGATTAGCCAATATTATTGTTGTCCCCCCTTCAACTTCTGTGTCCTCTTCTAGTCTCGAACCGGTTTGAAATGTCCCACATGCAATTCCCTCATAGCGTGTCATTCCATATTCCAAGTCGTAATGTTGTCCAATGTGATCAACTGGCATTGCTTTGAAAGATTCGACCTCGGTATTTATCTCTTTGAAGTTCTTTTGTCTTTCGTCAAAAATATTGCCTTTTGAATAGGATTGCCCAGTAATTTGATACCTGGAAATTAGAATGAATTTTCTTCTCTTTGAATCATTCTTGATTTTGTAGTTTAGTCTAACTACAATTGTTGAATCGGTAGTTGCTACTTGTTCGAGTTTACAAGTTACCTTAACTGAAGGTTTATAACTGCGAGGAAGTAGAAAGTCCTGATATACAAATTTCCACAAGGCAAGTGTTGCCGCTCCAACGATTGCAAAAACCTCTACCCATATTTTTATCTTGTCCAAAGTATCCTTCTTCATTCCAAAAAAGGATTTCGTTCTTGCCCAAATCCATGTCAAGGGTGTCGAGAGTATTTTCAAAATCTGTTTCAGTAGTAACATTAGTCAAACTTATTTGTGGTCATTAATTATAAACGGACAATGTTAGCCGAAACTTTATCGGCTTGGTCGTCACTGTTCCCGGAGCCAGCCCCATTGCTGCCAACGTGAGTGCATATGCAGTAGCGGGATTAGGAGGGCTTGGTAATGCGAAGCATGCCAAGTCCCGACCAGCTGCGTTCTGTCCCACGTGGGTAAGCTAAATTAAGAAAAACCTCTTCATGTCAAGTGCGAGCCCCGCTATTGCATATGCACAGTGTTACCGCCTGTGCCCCTTCCAAGGTTTTCTCATGACTGTTCTCGCGCGTGGGGGCAACTATGGGAACTCTTTCGGTTTACAGGAGTTTTCGCACTCCAACTTAGCATGCGTTGGAGGCAGCAC
Organism: Cyclobacteriaceae bacterium; assembly: GCA_031384895.1. Lineage (GTDB taxonomy): Bacteria > Bacteroidota > Bacteroidia > Cytophagales > Cyclobacteriaceae > ELB16-189. The sequence goes on from JANNAZ010000114.1 coordinate 1,807, forward strand.
TCTTGCCGTAGCTTTGGTTTGTGGATGGAATTGCGCGGCTGGGGCATGTGTGCTGCTGGGCTGGGAATCTCTACATCGATCAAATATGTTCCATTATATCGATTGATGCACTGTACTCATTTTCCTTTAATTCTTCGAGTTCGATTTTCACGTCGTCAGGTAAATCGTTTAAATTTAACCTCATTATGCACTTATCGTTCACAATTTGTAGCGTATAAGAGGAATTAAATTTTTCCGAGACACTCAGCCGAGTAATCTGAATATCTCCTTTTCGATTTAAGGGACGTGAAAACTTAAATTCATAATCTCCCCCGGATTCCTTGCCCGAAATTGTTTTCCCGTCCAACTCTTTCCTATAAACTTCATATGGATCAATCTCTTTTAACATAGATGTAATAGTTTTATGCAAATTAAAAATACTAAAAATAGCAACACGACTTCTTGTCGCTTAAGAACTTATTCGAAATTAGTTGATAGTAACAATAAAATTCTCTTCCCAATATTGACCTGAGTCATCCGTTGACTTTAGATGAAAATTGATTATGCCTCCAGTTTGCGCGGAATTTGAAACCGTAAATTCAATTCCATAGTCACTGTTGTTCGGAGCAAATTTGAAAGATGAACCATCAGTGATGACAGTCCAGCCCGAGTTAGCAACGTCAATATAATCAAGCGTTGAACCCTGGGTAAGTTTAACATAGTAACTTGGAATTGGCTTAATCTGAATTAAACTACTTACTGAGGTTATTTCTGCCCTTAATTTCGACAGAGTTGCTTGTCCTGTATTTGTTACATTAATGCGCAAGAAAATTCTATCACCTGCTTTAACAGTGTTCTCTGTCGTAAAGTTTGTTGCACCCGAAATGTATTTACATACAACCTGATAGTTTTGAAATTTAACCTCTTTTTTCGGAACAAAATTTGGGTTCCCTTTATCTAAAGAATTGTCTCGTTTTAAATTTGGCACAATATCGCAACCGAGACAGCTGATAGCGACAATTGAAATCAAACAGAAGTTGTGCGTCAATTTCATCACTTAAATTTTAATGAAACGCTCAATCCAACGTCCTTGTTATTTATCAAAATTGGCTTGAAGGCTAATCCGACCTTGCTCTTAAACTGGTTACTTTCCTTTGTGTTTTTACCTCCTTGTTTTGCCACCCAAAAAATATCGACCAACCAGATTATTGCTCCAACGCTAATTGTTGTCCAGGCTATTTTATTTTGATCATTGGCCAAATTATAATATTTGTCAATATCGGATTGATTTGTTGAACTATGATATAGGGCATAATTTTTATCGGATAATGTCATAATGTAAACTCCTGACCCAACCAGCGCAAGAGAACCAACTGTAGTTACCCAAGGCGAAATGTTCTTGCCAAACATACTTCCCTTTGCTTTTACGAAATGATCACCTGCGCCTGGAACAACAACTGATAAAAGGGAGCATTGGGCTCCACCCAATCCCTTGAAATCAATTACCGTGACGGTTGATTTGTCGTTATTGTTAAATGTTATGTTGGAGTATTTTATATTGTACGTGCCAGCCGGAGAGGTTTTGACCAATAGATCGGAATTTATGCTTTGCTTTATTTTCGATGAAATATCGGAGCTGACTTCACTACCGTCAAATTTCACGACATACAACCCTTCATTTTTTGAAAACGAAATTGGAATGGTACATGAAGCATTAATCGGGTACCCCTTTATAGTCGCTGATCGTAATAGAATACCAGAAATCTTGGAAGTAAGCTCATTTTCAAAATCCCTGTCACTCGAATTGAGGTACTTGATACTACTTGTTGATTTGGTATTCAAATCCACACTTAACAAAATGTTCAGTTCAAAATTCAAATTGATTTTCTCAGCTTCCGTAACGCTACCATAAACAGCATCTTCAATTCGTCCTTTTAATTCGTTGTATTCTGACGGCTCTATTTCTGCATAATTGTAAATCTTAGTTGGTCGTTCTTTTAGGAACGCTTCTAATTCTGCAGCGTCCTGTTTCTTTTTATTTTCGATCAGCAACCTTTCCCTTTCTTTTTTCTCCTTTGCGGCAAATGAATATTGTGAGAAAGTGTCGACTAACGATAAGGTCAGTGCCCCCTCCAGCTTGCCCTCATAGTATAACTCTTGTTTTACTAAGCCTAAATTGAAAGCGTAATAGAATTTGTATACTCCCTTTTCAACCCATTTTGATTTTCCCGTGTTGTCTTTCGATTTTACGGTAACTATTATACAGTTATCATAAAATCCATACTCAGTTGTCAATTTTCCGGCCACACTGCTATAATACGTTGTCTCATCTTTATGAGTTTTGTCAACCCAATTCGCAGGGGCAGGTTTTAAGACAATCTCCAGCCTTTCATTTCCATTAATCAATCCTAAGTCTTTTAGTTCCTCAGAAAGCCCCTCAGTATATGAATATATCATTGCTACTCTATCGGAAGAAATATTAAAAAATCGATGGTTCCTTAGCTCTTGTCCAAACAACACATTATACCTGTAGGTCTGATCGATTATGTATTTTTTATAGTTGCCACTTGCATCCAAAAAGTATGTTACCTGTTGTTGGTTTCTAAACTCTCCTTTCTCATTTGCCCAGCTTCCCTCGAATAAGAACGTCTTACCAAGATACTCACTACGCGGAATGAAGTAATCCTTTATTTGCGCAAAACTCAAATGGCTAACTACAATGCAGAAAATAATAATGCACTTTTTCATGCTCTACTTTTCAGCTCAGTCTATATTTATTTGAAGTTAGCATTTTTGCCATTCAGCCTGCGGTTGGTTTTGGCTCTTTTGGCTGCTTTGGTCATGCGGTTGGTTGGCGCGGCAGCCAAAAGTGCCAAAAGAGTGGGCGAGAATATCAATTAGTTGCAGGGCGGTGGGCATTCGAAGTAAACATTTGTCATCCGCGGTTCACTTATTAGATGGATTTTCCTTTGCACAACTATTTAAGTTTACACGTCACTCTCTCCGAAGCCGAGGGGCATTGGCGGTAACGTCTGTATATCGGAGACAAAGTCTCCGATATATCCTTATTCCAATTTTTGGTCCCCTTCCTCTGGAGGCATGAAATCCATTCCCAGGCTATCCAAAGGGCTTTTTATCTTGGAAAAGCCCTTAGTTGTTACATGCGTATAGCGCTCTGTCGTTTTACTGCTTTCGTGCCCCATAAGGACCTGAATATAGCGAAGATCAACGCCTTCTTCCAACAAATGCGTCGCAAAACTATGCCGAAGCGAGTGCGCGCTAACACGCTTGGTAATTCCCGCCAATGCAGCGGAGCGATGAATTATTTGGTTTACACTACGCGCTGAGTACTTGGTACCTTCTGGACCCTCAAAAAGGTAGGTCTTTGGATGGTAAATACGCATGTAATATTCCGTGTACGCCACAGCCGCTTTTGAGAATATCGTCATACGGTCCTTCTTCCCTTTGCCTCCTGACACAAACAACTGCATACGCTCAATATCGAAATCTGCCCATCGCAGATTGAGCAACTCGCTCATCCTTAGCCCAGTTGAATAGAAAAGCAAGACTATACAACGATGCTTCACATTCTTCGTCGCAGCAATCAATGCCTTCACCTCTGCCTGACTCAAAATCCGTGGAAGCTTGGTCTCCTTGATCGGCCGGTCTATGTAGTACACCTTCCGCTCTCCATGATGCACCTTCTCCAAATAATACTTAATCGCGTTGATGGCAGTATTCTGAGTGGAAGCGGAGACCTTCCGCGTTTCAGTCAGGTATAATTGGTAATCATTAATGATAGCGTCCGTTAGGTCATCGAGCGTGCGCGGAAAGAGCCAGCTGAGGAACAACCGCAACTGCGACTCATACGTCTTTACCGTAGCCACGCTGTAGCGAATGCGCACCAGGCTTTCATGGTACCCTTCGGGGAGGCCGATCACGTTAACTTTTTGTACCTCGCTCCCGCCCCACGACTTGAGCTTTTCTGATACCGCTACTCGTTGGCAAACTCCCAATTGATCGGAAAGGCGTGCCAACGTCTCCATCTCAAACTCAACATACCAGCAACCATGCGTCTTGCTGTAGTTACGCCCCGGAAACGAGCGAATCACCTTGTCAGCCGCCGACCCCAGATGGCCAACTATGGCAATGCAATTCAAGTCCCGATGAATCAATGGCTCCAGGTGGATGGTGTCGTCCATAGTGCAAGTATCGTGGCGCGACCCCTTCCCTTAAATGCGGGATGCGCGATTGTCAGGAAAACCGTAAGCCGGTAAGCGGCAAACGGTGAATGATCAAATGAATTGGTCAGGTTTTCCGGATTGCATACTCTAACCAAAATTTATCAATTGCTCTTTCCATGACCAATTCAACATCAGATGTATTTGCTTTTCCACATTAAATCCAACTAATTTTGATGGGATTCAACTTCAAATAAACATGAGCGACGACGACTGGATAAAACGACCGTTGGAATTTCAGTATGTAGATGGCATCCTGGAGAAACTGGCGCGCACCCTGGAGAAATATGAATTGATCATTCCTGAAGTGAATGAAATGGTTCGTGAAATTGTCAGCACAACGCCCAAGGATCATTTCGAAATAGTCGTGACCATCATTGAAAAGGTAATGAAATACAAAACCACATCTCCATTTATGAATGAGCTTGCCGAGAACATGAGGCAGGATTTCTGGCATGGAATGAATAAAGAAATCCCGCCTCACAAAGGCGAATTCTACATTGACTCCCAGGCAGATACATGATGTCAGAGGAGGGCAAGCGCTCCACATCACATACTCGGCTCGTTGTTGGTGCTTGCACGGTGGCGACACCAACCCTAACTCCGCTCCTACCTCTCCTCAAACTCACGTTTCATATCTTTCACCCGTGACCCCGCCGAACTCCCCCAGTAGTACGCCGCAATGGCCAGCACGATATCCCGCACCGCTGCCCGGCTCTCAATAAAAATCTCCCTCATCTCTGCCGGTATCACACCCCACGCAGAGACCAGGACCGTATAAACGAAGCACAACAGAATCACGATACCGAAGACCGTCATGAACCAGTCGATGTGGCCCGTGGCTTTGACAAACTCTTGCTCGCGTGTCCGCGCATTGGAAAGGTCGGCCAACCTCCGGTCGAGTTCTTCAAGGTTAAGGCGATACACTTCCATGAACGCCTTGCGATCTTCCTCGCTCAACGACTTGTCGCCAAGCACGAGGTCTTTCAATCGTTCAAGTACCCGGACGCCCGGAACTACATCGCCGAGGCCGTCAAGAATGTGGGAAAGGCCTTTGCCTAGCAAAAACTTTCCGATAGTGGTGTCTTTTAAAGGTTTCATTTGGTTGGGTGTTAATGGGAATGAACTGGGAACTGGGTGCTGGGTGCTGGGAACTGGGAACTGGAAACTGGGTACTGGGTGCTAGGAACTGGGTACTGGGTACTGGGTACTGGTCACTGACCACTGACCCCTATTCCTGTATCTCCACAATCGCTTCAAACAACGTCATCGCTATCTGCGACTGTCCCGACTCACTGAGCAGAAACTCCGCTTCCTTTCGATTATCGAAGAACAGGTTCTCCACCAGCACAGCCGGGCAGGTTGTGTTCTTCAGGACGTAGAAGTTTTCTTCATGATCTGAATCGCCATCCGTGAGGTTGCGACGAAATCTGAATTGGGGCAATCTCCGCAGGTACGTCGCGCAGAAAATTTCAGCGACGGCGTCGCTGGGGGTGTGACCGATCGAGGTGTAGACAGAGAACCCGGAACCTTTGCCATGGGCACCGTCAGGCATTGCGTCGCTGTGTACGGAGAGGTAGATGCAGCGTTGCTCTTTGGCGTGCAACTGGTTGGCCCGTGCCACACGCTCCTTCAGTGGTGTGTCGCACTCACCGTCATGAACCAGGCTGTACTCGATGTTGCTGAGAAACAGGAGCCTGGTAAGTTTGTCGACAATCTTCCGGTTGTTGACGCCCTCATAGAACGTCAGGCCGTCGGCAAAGATGTGCATCTT
>JANNAZ010000134.1:0-14353 GCA_031384895.1 Cyclobacteriaceae bacterium
TGTACGCACAAAAAGCAAACTCACCGCCCGATTTGAATACAAGACCAAGCGCGACCTCTCGCTCAACGTTTCCAATGCGCAAATCACCGAAGTGAATGCCAAAGACTGGTCATTGGAAGTTGGATTTATCAAGAACAATATGAAGATGCCCTGGAAGACTCAGGGTAGAACGGTGACCCTGAAAAATGAAATCAATTTCCGGTTGAATATCAGTGTAACCAACAATCAAACTATCCAGCGCAAGATCGATGAAGTCAATACAATTACCAATGGAAACATCAGCATCCAGGTGAAGCCCAACGTAAGCTATACAGTCAACAGCAAATTGAACATTCAGTTCTATGTTGACAGCAACGTCAATGAGCCTTTGGTGAGCAATTCCTTCCCCCGGTCTACCACCCGTGTGGGTGCCAAGATATTGTTCAATCTTTCTCAGAATTGATTTGTTTTCGATGGTGCCGGGCCCGCTTTCAAGGGCCTGCGGCAGCCATTTTATTTCTCTGTTAGGGATTTTAGCCCTATTTTTGCGCACCTTTATCTAATCAAAACGCTATGAACATACCCGCAGACCTCAAGTACACAAAAGATCACGAATGGATTAGTATCCAGGGTAATACCGCTACCGTGGGCATCACCGATTTCGCACAAGGAGAATTGGGTGACATCGTTTACATTGACATTTCTACGGTCGGAAAGGATGTTAATCAGCATGACGTTTTTGGCACCATCGAGGCGGTAAAAACCGTTAGTGATTTGTTTATGCCGGTAACAGGGAAAGTAATAGAAGTAAACAAGGCGCTCGACAGCAGCCCTGAAAAAGTCAATGCGGACCCCTATGGGGAAGGTTGGTTGGTTAAAATTGAGATGAAAAACCCCGCTGAAGCGCAAGGTCTCCTTGGTGTCGAACAATACAAGGAACTAATCGGCAAATAGGTTGTTTGAGTAGAGCCCCGTTACATTAAATTTTACACAGCGTGATCGAACTGCCAGTCATCCCGGATGAAACCCGAAAGAGAAAGCCGGCTTGGCTTAGGGTAAAGCTACCCGTCGGCCCGGAGTATGCTAACGTCCGCAGACTGGTAGATACTCATAAACTTCACACCATTTGTGAAAGTGGTAATTGCCCAAACATGGGAGAATGTTGGGGTGCTGGCACCGCTACCTTCATGATTCTGGGAAATGTATGCACACGGAGTTGTACATTTTGTGCGGTGGCTACCGGCCGGCCTCCAGCATACGATGAAGATGAGCCTCGGCGTGTGGCAGAAGCCATCCGACTCATGAAGGTCAAGCATGCGGTCATTACATCTGTCAACCGCGATGAGTTGAAAGACCGCGGCGCGGAGGTTTGGTACCAGACTGTTGTACAAACGAAGCAAGCAAGTCCGGCTACCACCATAGAAACACTTATACCCGACACGAAAGGAAATTGGGACGCTCTCTACCGTATGATCGACGGCGGACAGGAGGTTGTGAGCCACAACATGGAAACCGTTGAGCGGATGTATCGCCGCGTTCGGCCCCAGGCCAAATACGAGCGGAGCCTCGAGCAGCTGAAGCGTATTCGTGAAGCCGGCAAGCGGTCAAAAAGCGGTATCATGCTCGGTGTCGGAGAAACCAAAGAAGAAATCTTCAAAGCTATGGATGACCTGGTCAGTCATGGACTCCTCATTCTTACGCTAGGTCAATACCTTCAGCCCACAAAGATGCACCTGGAAGTAGCTGAATTCATCCACCCGGATATGTTCGCGATGTATAAGGAGGAGGGATTGAAACGTGGCCTCAAATACGTTGAATCCGGGCCTCTGGTTCGTTCATCCTATCATGCAGAGCGACATGTTAATGTGCCGATTTCTTGAATGCAATCTGCAGCTTCTAAATTTTAAATTCAGACATTTTGCATTCTGCCTGGCGGCTACTCCAAGTTAGCAGACAATACCTCCAACAACCTAAGCTGGTTTGTGGCACGGACCAGGTTTTGCTCAGGATACGTAATGTGATAGTAGGTATTACCCCGTAGGTAGTCGGCAAGGAAACGGAGGGCCATAATGTAGGTCATCATCTGCCCGGCAAACGGAATTGCACTTCGCTCCTCATCACTCATGACGGAATTCATTTCTGACAAGTACCCTGACAACATTGCATCGTAGATATCCTTCCGGAAAGTAACCAATGACACATCCCGCTCCTCTTCGCTTACCGGGCAGACAAAGGTGCGAACCATGTCTCCAAGATCATATATAAAATATCCGGGCATGAGTGTGTCCAGGTCAATGACCCCCACGGTTTTACCGGTATCCTGATCAAACAAGACATTGTTAATTTTCGTATCGTTATGAACGATGCGCAAACGCAATGCACCGCTCGCTATCAAAGTTTCATACTTATCAACCAGGGGAAAGAACCGTTGACAAGCTGCGATACAGGCCGCCGCTTCCTTTCTTATCTGGCCAGCCGATGCAAGCGCCTCTTCAAATTGCTGCTTGCGCAGTGAAAGATCATGAAATTGAGGAATGGTGGCCTGGAATTTTTTTACATCAACTTTATCCAGGTAACGGGTAAGCCGGGCAAATTCCCTGGCCGCCTGATAGGACTCCTCTGTAGACGATACTTTGTCAATTGTAATCGTATTCGCGATGAAGGGAAAAAGCCTCCACGGAAAACCCGCTGTATCATATTCCATTTCCCTGCCTGTTAGCGAACGAATGCAGGTCAGGAATGTGTAGTCCGGAACCGTACCCTGCAAAAAATCAGATGCAATGCGAAGGTTTGAGGCAATGCGATCCGGATCTTTGAATACGTCCTTGTTTACCCGTTGGAGAATGTAGTTCTGCCTGCCTGCCAATCGATATGTTTGATGAATATGCCCTGACCCAACGCGGTCTACCGAAAAGTCCTTTGCCGCAAGACCAAACAAGGGTAAGACTGAAATCACTTCAACCATGCTTTGCATTGTTCCTCTGTTAGGTTACCACCACAAATGACTGTTGCAATGCGTCCAGTAGAAAATCGCTTTTGATCCTCCAGTATTGCGGCAATTCCTACTGCGCCCGAAGGTTCGGACAGTATGCCCGCGTGTGTATGGATCAACCTCATTGCTTTTAGAATGGAGTCCTCCTTGACGGTAATCACATCATCGGCCAAAGATTCCATATCCTTGAGGGCTTCGGGAATGGGTAGGCGAACCCCAATGCCATCCGCAATAGTATGGATAGTCGGATAGGTTATCAATCGTTTGGCCCTCCAGGATTCAGCCATAGCAGGAGCTCCCGCAGCCTGAACAGCGATCCGCTGTGTCGCGGGGCGTAACGATTTAAATACAGTGGCAATCCCGTTAAACAAAGCACCGTTTCCAAGTGCAATTAATAAGATATCGATTGGCCCAGCGGCTGCCAACTCCAATCCAATAGTTCCCGCACCCTCGACCGTTTCTATGGTCAATGCGTCCTCCGTGAATACATACCCTCGCGCCTTGGCAACACGCCTTGCCTCCTCTTTTGAAGAATCAAAATCGTCCCCATGCAGAATCACTTCAGCACCCAGGGCCCGCATCCGTTCTACTTTAAATGGATTGGCCGTTATCGCAGCATAGACGATGAGTTTTTCGCCCCTACTTCTGCAAGCGTAAGCCATGGCCTGGCCAAAGTTGCCAGCGCTAGGACAAATATGAGGCACCTTGTTACTATGCTGAGAAAGCAAAAAATCCGCTCCGCGACCTTTGAAGGAACGAATGGGGTTCACTGTTTCTACCTTGATGAGCAGATTTGCTTCAATAGCCAATCCCAATGATTCACAAGAATATTGAGGTGAGTTCAAGAAAACAGGATCAATCACCTTTCTTGCCAAAGCAATTCTGTCCAGCGAAATTCTTGAGGGTTCGATAAAATTGTTTTAGTAAGATCTGCCCAAGCCTACCACAGTTTGTTCGGATAAACGCCAGAATTCACAAGGTCCAATATTTTCCCCGAAACTTCCTGCTTGTCTTCTTTGTAGGTGACCCCAAACCAAGTGGTGCCGCCAGATAGAATTTTTACGCGGCCCTTCTTCTGACGGATCATTTCATTGACCAATAAAGCGATATAAAATTCCGCAGATGGGTTTTGCTGATTCTTTTCCACAAAGGCCCTGAACATTTCTTCCGCAAGGGGAAATGCACTCTTCTGAAATCCCCAGCAGTTCATGGAAACCGGCAGATCAGGACTCAACACACGATTGCCCGTATCCTCAAGGGAAACAATTTTCCCATCTTGCTTGACAATTTTTGCCAGTTCATTGAGCACAGCAATGTATCCTTCGCTGTCACGCTCTTCTGCAACTCCGCGCGATACGCTTCCATGTTCGGAGAGGACATTCTTAAGGGTATAGCCCACCATCGCATGCTCATCTGGTCCTGAGTTTTGAAAGAAATTGGCAAGTGATACAAAGGCGTCTTGTCCGTAAAAATCATCTGCATTGATGACGGCGAAAGGTCCATCAATGACTTCCTTTCCGCAAAGCATGGCGTGGGTTGTGCCCCAAGGTTTCTTGCGGTCAATGGCTCCATGTTTCGCCGGTACAAATTTGTCCAGTGACTGGATGGCAAAGTGAACGTCCGCCTTACCTTGAAGCTTGGGCAAAAAGATTTCCTTTACCGTTTCCAGGATTTCCTGCCGGACGACAAAAACGATTCGGCCAAACCCTGACCGCAAGGCGTCAAAAAGTGAGTAGTCCATGATGGTCTCTCCATTTGGCCCAAAGCCATCGATTTGTTTTATTCCACCATACCGGCTTCCCATTCCGGCCGCCATCACGAGAAGAGAAAGTGTTTTGCTATTTTTCAAAGTCAAATGAGTTAGAGGTTCAGACATGTCAGGTTAAAAATACACATTCAATCTAAAACTTTATCCATACTTTAGTACCATGTCAACGTCAACCCGTTCAGAAAATTACACGATGTCCATCGTGATCATCGGTGCCCTCTTCTTCATTTTTGGCTTCGTAACATGGCTCAATGGCACGCTGATCCCATTTCTAAAGCTGGCCTGCGACCTTCATTCTGACGCCCAGGCCCTGCTGGTGACTTTTGCGTTCTATATGGCCTATTTCTTCCTGGCTATCCCCTCTTCCATGATTCTGGAGAAAACCGGGTTCAAAAATGGTATGTCGCTTGGCTTGGCAACTATGGGGGCCGGGGCGCTCCTCTTTATCCCCGCAGCTATGGAGCGAACGTTCTCCCTGTTTCTTGCTGGACTCTTTATTCAGGGCATGGGGCTATCGTTGCTTCAAACCGCCTCCAACCCATACATATCGGTTATCGGCCCGCTGGAAAGCGCGGCAAAGCGAATTAGCATCATGGGTATCTGCAATAAAGTGGCAGGGGCTATCAGCCCGCTCATCCTGGGAGCCATCGTTTTGAGAGGGGCGAGTGACATTGAAGCGAAGATTCAGGCTGCCACTGATTCCACCCATCGCACGCTTTTGCTGGAAGAACTCTCCCACCGGGTCATACTTCCTTATGCAATTATGGCCGGCGTGCTGGTATTACTCGCCATTCTGATTCGGTACTCTTCTCTTCCTGAAATAAACTCATCCGGCGAAGAAGCGAAATCAACTGGTCCAAGCAAGACAAGCATTCTGCAGTTCCCTCATACCCTGTTGGGGGCACTCTGCATTTTTCTTTATGTCGGTGTCGAGGTGATGGCTGGCGACGTAATCAGTATCTACGGAAAATCCATTGGAATCAGCCTGGATGAGGCAAAGAACTTCACATCATACACACTTTGGTCCATGGTAGTCGGCTACATTCTTGGCATAATCACCATTCCAAAGTATATCAAACAGGAGCGAGCACTGGCAATTTCGGCGGTAGTAGGAATTGGATTTAGCGTATGCGCCTACCTGGCGAGCGGGCCTACCTCGATTGTGTTCATTGCCTTGCTCGGCTTTGCAAATGCCTTGATGTGGCCTGCGATATTTCCATTGGCAATCGATGGACTCGGCGCATTTACAAAAATCGGATCAGCACTTTTAATTATGGGGATTGCCGGAGGCGCAATTATTCCGCAAGTGTACGCCAGATTCTCTGTGTCCATGGGGCCACCCTCCGCATTTTTCTGGATTGTCGTGCCCTGCTACTTGTATATCCTTTTCTACGCCGCTCGCGGCCATCGGATTGGTCGCCCCGCGGTACGCGCCAATCCACAGTACGGAAGCTCTTAATAGGAGGCCAACAGCATCTCTACAAACTGAACCACAGAACGCTCACGTTCTTCAAACGATCCAGTCAACAAGACATAGGAGATGCCCCGGGATTCTAATTCGCCTTTAAATTGCTCAAACATTTCTTTACGCTTCGCCCCCAAATCCCTCAGCCCATCGCTTACCCAAGGCACATCAATATCAAAAAGAAAATAGTAGTCGTAGTGAATCTCTTTTTCCAGCTCATACAAGATCTCGGGAACCACTCCCAGGTAAACCGCTGAATAGACCTCTGTCGTAATGAGGTCCGTGTCGCAAAATAGCAGCCGGTTAGCCGTCCTTGTTTTCTCGAGTACCCGAACAGTCTGCGCCTCTCCAATACGGACAATATCTTCTGAAGTAAACTTATTGGTGGAAACTATTTCACGTGCTGTTTCAGGGACAAACTCCGTTTGATACCGTTCTGCCATGCGTCGGGCCATAATTGACTTCCCGGTACTCTCCGGCCCATAGAAGCAAATTCGCTTTACAAAATGTCCTCTTGCGGGTGCCGAAATAAAACCCCAAAAGCGAAAGGGGTGCACACGGATTTGCTCCGCAGAAATCGGGTGAACTTTCCGCTCCGAATCAAAAGCAACATGTATTGCTTTGAGCTGCCTCGCCAATAGCATATCAAAAGAGTCCGAACCAAAAATTATGTCGATGGCTGGATATTTCGATTCAATAGCTGCAGCCCACATTTTCGACTGTGATTCCGTAGAAATCGAAAAGACGGGGCTTTCCAATCCCTCCGGCTTTATGCTATCGTATTGCGCGAATTCTTCCTTCACCCAGGCCAACCGTATAGCTCCAGGAATCGGGTCTGCGGGGCTTGAAGTGACGATCACGATCAACTCATCACACTGAGTGGCCGCAAATTGGATCAAAGCAATATGCCCTGTATGCAGGGGCATGAACTTGCCGATCACAAGGCCCCGCTTCATACTGTGTAGGCTCTCACTTCACGTTGCCATTTCCAAAGTCCATATCCTGCAATCAAACAAAAGATTAAATATTCGAGGCTGACCACCAGGATTCCTTTTGCAAAGTATAGATTGGTGGCAACCACATCGGCAATGATCCATGCCGCCCAGCATTCTACCTTTTTCTCAACCATCAGGTAGGTTGCCGCGATGCTCATGGTTAGAACGAAGGAATCAAGAAAAGGAAAGGCGCTTGGCAAGGGGAACAATGAAGGCGCCATGAAGTGAAGTCTGCTGGCGAACAACCCAAAGCCGATTGTGCCCAGTAGAGTCGCCATCCCCAGCTTTGCCAAGGCTCCTGGCCTCATCCAACTGACTCGAAGTTGCCTCCTGCGGTCCTCCTCTCCGGGGCGCGGATGGGCCCAACGCCACCATCCAATCAGGTTGGTGATGAAGAAAAAAACCTGAAGCAACATGTCCGGGTACAGCTGAATTTGATAGAAGAGAAAAAAGAACAGCACCACATTAGTAATTCCGATTGACCAACTCCAGATATTGCCTTTTGCAGACAACCATACAGCCACTCCGCCTGCTAATGTTCCAAAGAATTCGAGGTAACTCATCGGATACCCAAGGAGTGAAAAGAAGATGCTGCGGTGGTCAAAGAAAAACATGTATCGATTTTGGTGCCGCGCTAAAGTCCCAGCAAAATGACCTCCCTAAAGTTTAATGCAAATATTCTTGGCCTCCGTGAAAAAACGCATGGCCTCCCAGCCTCCTTCGCGTCCGACGCCGGATTGCTTAGTCCCTCCAAACGGAGTACGAAGATCCCTATAAAGCCAACAATTGACCCACACAATGCCGCTCTTCAATTTTGCAGACATACGATGGGCCCGAGTCAGATTCATTGTCCACACGGTAGCGGACAATCCATAGGCTGTACCGTTCGCCATGGCAAGTGCTTCATCTTCACTATCAAAGGGCGTGATGGTAACTACGGGGCCAAATATTTCTTCCTGATTGGTCCGGCATGATTGCGGAAGGCCTGTGATGACGGTAGGCTCAACAAAGTAGCCTCTTTCACATCGACCTGACAGGGTCACTCGCTTCCCCCCAATACGGATGGTTCCTCCTTCTTGTTTGGCAAGATCAAGGTAGGACAGTACTTTATTCATGTGCCCTTCTGAGACAAGCGCGCCGATCTTCGTTTTTTCATCCAGCGGGTCACCGACAACCAGCTGACCCGTTTGCTTTACAAACTCCTCAACAAATCGATCATAAATAGATCGCTCCACCAGGATGCGCGACCCGCACAAACAAATTTCACCCTGGTTGGTAAAAGAGCTATTGATAGAAGTGGTCACGGCTTTTTCGAATTCCGCATCCGCAAAAATGATATTTGGGTTTTTTCCACCCAGTTCCAGCGACAATTTTTTTAGCATCGGACCCGCGCTCGCCATGATCTTCTTACCTGTTACAGTTCCTCCGGTAAACGAGATCGCTGGAACCTCCGGATGGTCCACGATGGCCTGTCCGACCTTCGGACCCAGACCATGAACGACATTTAATACACCGTCAGGAAGTCCCGCTTCCATACACAGTTGGGTAAACAAATACGCTGTCATCGGTGTAAGTTCGGAAGGCTTCGCCACCACCGTACAACCTGCCGCCAAGGCAGGAGCGATCTTCCACGTGAACAGATAGAGCGGTAGATTCCAGGGGGAAATACAACCTGCTATACCCAGCGGGCTGCGCAGTGTATAGTTGATGGCCTCAGTGCCCGACGCATGGGCTTCGGATGCCATGTGCATAGCCGCAGTGGCATAAAACCGGATGTTTGCTGCTGCCCGGTAAATGTCCATGCTCTTTGCAAGCTTCACGGGCTTTCCCTGATCTACACTTTCCGCAAGTGCCAAGGCATCCGCGTCCCGGTCAATCAAGTCGGCGATACGGCCAAGAACAGCATAGCGTTTTTCAGCAAGCATTCCTGACCATGCTTCAAATGCTTTTTGAGCAGCCAACACAGCCAACTGAACATCTTGCGCATCAGAATCCGGAGCGAGGCTATACACCTGGCCTGTTGCCGGATTGATGTTGTCGAGATACGCGCCAGATACCGGGGCGATCAATTGTCCATTAATATAATTTGCTATTCTCTCCATGAGATTACTTGGAATTGGGTTACAGGCTCCCTGTTCTTCCACCGTCAACCGGTAGGTTGACCCCATTGATATATCCCGCGGCGGGCGAAGCGAGAAACGCCACGGCGGCGGCAACCTCGGCGGAGGAAGAAATTCTTCCTGCCGGAATTTCGTTGATCATTTCTTCCATCACTTGCTCTTGTGTTTTCTTTTGTTTCGTGGCGCGATCACGAATGATGGCCTCCAGTCTTCCAGTCATGGATGCGCCTGGCAACACGTTATTGACCGTAATTCCAAATGGCCCCAACTCAGTAGCCAATGTTTTTGCCCAGTTGGCAACGGCTCCACGAATGGTATTTGATACCCCTAACCCCTTGATTGGAATTTTTACTGATGTCGAAATAATATTGATCACTCTCCCATATTTCTCCCTCTTCATTCCGGGTACCAAAGCCTGAACAAGAACCTGATTGCACAACAAGTGATTGGAAAACGCCTTCGTAAACTCATCCAAAGAAGCAGAAAAAACCGGTCCGGCGGGAGGCCCACCTGTATTGTTCACAAGAATATGAACTACATGATTAGATGTGTACTTCTCGAGTGAAGATTCCAGTCGGTTCGGAAAGTTAAAATCGGCTACAAACGAGTCGTGTTCCTGGCCTTTGTCTTTGGGGAGGTCTTTTAGGGCCTCTTTCAGTTTCACTTTATCTCGAGATACGAGCGTAATCGATGCGCCAAGGGCTGCCAATTCAATGGCTGAAGCTTTTCCAATGCCTTGAGTGCTTCCGCAAACCAAGGCCCTTTTACCTGTTAGTCCCAGTTCCATGGTGATAAAGATAGACCGAAAAGTTTTAGATTTACATACTCAACTGATTTGGACTATGGCCATTAGAAGACCCTTCAACCTCAAGCAATGGATCGAAGAAAACCGTCAATTGCTCAAGCCTCCGGTGGGAAACAAGAACCTCTACGTTGATGCCGGCGATTATATTGTAATGGTCGTTGCCGGACCCAACGCGCGGAAGGACTACCACTACAACGAAACTGAAGAACTTTATTATCAGTTGGAGGGTAACATTACTGTCAAGATTCAGGAAGATGGAAAGGCTGTGGCCATACCATTAAACGAAGGTGACATGTTTCTCCTTCCTGCACGCGTGCCGCACTCCCCAATCCGCACGCCAAATTCCATTGGCCTTGTCATCGAATGCAAACGCAAAGCCAGCGAGGATGACGGGCTCATGTGGTTTTGTGAATCCTGCAACAATCCCCTCCATCGATATACATTTCATCTTAACAACATCGAAACGGACTTCATCCCTCGCTTCCGCGAGTTCTATGGATCAAAAGAACTTCGCACTTGCAAAAAGTGCGGAACTGTTATGGAGGCCGATCCTCGATTTGTCTGATCATGACCAAGCAAGAAATCCAGCATTCGCTCGTTGAAAACTACGCCGCGTTTACCGAGCATCTTCGCAGGATGTCGGACGAACAGGTGCATCATGCTGCCGAAGGAAAATGGTCGCCCGCCATGCAGGCTGAACACTTGGTGAAGAGTGTCAGCCCCGTAACGCTGGCATTTTCATTACCAAAATTTATCTTGCCCATTGTCTTTGGAAAAGCCAATAGGACCTCCCGGACGTACGATGAACTTATTGCCAAGTACAAGCTAAAGTTGGCTGAAGGCGGGAAGGCGTCAAAACCCTTTGTTCCCGGCGTCCCCGCAAGTTTATCAGCCGTATGCGAACGTCTGGAAAAGAGAGTAGCAACCTTGTGCAATCGAACTGAGAGTTTCTCAGAGACCCAGTTGGATCGAATGATCCTGCCTCACCCGTTACTAGGTAAACTAACACTTCGTGAGATGCTCTACTTCACGGCTTACCACGCGCTGCACCATCACCAGTTGGTGGACTCAACACATCCGACTGTCTAGCTATTCTAAGCCATGAATATTAAGAATTCCCTTGCGTTCGCCCGCGCCCTTGACAAAAAAGACCCGTTAAAGAAATTCAGAAAACAATTCTATATCCCCACACTGAAGGGGAAAGAGTGTGTTTACTTGTGCGGCAATTCGCTGGGTCTGGAGCCCAAATCGGCAAAAACATATATTCAGGAAGAACTTCAAGACTGGGCTACCCTGGGTGTTGAGGGTCATCTTCACGGCAGGAGGCCCTGGCTGTACTACCATCATTTCACGAAGAAACCACTCGCTCAACTGGTTGGAGCGAAGCCATCTGAGGTTGTTGCCATGAATCACCTTACGGTGAACCTCCACCTGATGCTTTCTACATTCTATCGGCCAACGTCAAAACGATTTAAGATCATCACGGAAGCCGGAGCTTTTTCATCGGACCAGTATGCTGTCGAGTCACAAATCAGGCTTCATGACCTGGACCCGCGTTCGACACTTGTTGAAGTCGCCCCGCGACCAGGTGAGCACACCCTTCGTACAGAAGACATACTGGCTACAATTCAGGAGCACTCCAGCCAACTGTCCCTCGTCCTGTTTGCCGGGGTTCAGTATTACTCCGGTCAGTTTTTCGATATCAACGCGATTGCAAAAGCGGCGCGGTCCGCTGGCGCATTTGTCGGTTTCGACCTGGCCCATGCCATCGGAAATGTGCCGCTATCACTTCATGCTGATGGGGTGGATTTTGCTGTCTGGTGTAGCTATAAGTACCTCAACTCGGGCCCGGGAAGTGTGGCTGGTGCGTTTGTTCACGATCGTCATGCAAACAATCCTGGCTTGACACGAATGGCCGGGTGGTGGGGTCATAACGAAGCGGAACGGTTTAAAATGAAAAAGGGGTTCGCCCCGATGCCGGGAGTCGATGGATGGCAGATCTCCAATTTTCCGGTGCTAACCGGCGCAGCGCATCTAGCCGCCCTCGAAATTTTTGAAGAGGCGGGGATGAAGGCTATTCGAGCCAAGAGCCTTCTTCTTACCGGGTTTCTCGTATCCCTGTTACACAATCTTGATCCGGCGGGAAAAACATTCACTGTGATAACTCCTCAAGACACCAAGGCCCGAGGCTGTCAATTGTCAATCCTCATGAAGCAAAACGGCCGGCCTGTCTTTGACAAGATCACTAAAAAGGGAGTGATCGCCGATTGGCGTGAGCCAGACGTTATCCGCGTGGCCCCTATTCCGCTATACAACACCTTTGAAGACGTTTATCGGTTTGTGGAAATTTTTGGAAAGTCAATTTAACCTATCAACAAGCACATAGTCACACGCCAGTCTGATTTTCGTCATATGTTTAATGCCGTTAACTCACCAGTTTGTAAAAAAGCCGACCTATGAAAAAGAAACCTTCCACCATCAGCATTGTCGGCGCCGGCCTGGTAGGCTCATTGCTTTCCATTTACCTCGCCAAGCGCGGCTATAAAGTATCCGTCTTTGAAAGGAGGTTTGACATGCGGACGAACTTTCTGGGTGGTGGGAGATCCATCAACCTCGCGCTCAGCAGCCGGGGCATTCGCGCCCTCGAAGAAGTTGGCCTTGCCGGCGAAATGAAAAAACATTCTGTTCCGATGAAGGGCCGCCTCATGCATGACGTACAGGGGAAACTGACTTATCAGCCTTACGGGACCAGTGGACAATACATTAACTCCATCTCAAGAAGTGGACTCAACATGTTTTTGATGGATGAGGCGGAAAAACAAGGCGTTGAATTCTTTTTTGAGTATCGCTGCATTGATGTTAACCTTGAAAAAACGGAGCTGACATTTCAGAATCAACACGATATTCGTCATCACCAGTCGGATTTGATTATTGGTGCCGACGGAGCATTCTCCGCCATTCGGGCTGCGCTGCAATTAGCTGACCGGTTTGAATATTCACAGCACTACATTGAACATGGCTATAAAGAATTACGGATCCCTCCCGGCGACAAGGGCGAGTTCATGCTCGAAAAAGAAGCACTGCATATTTGGCCCCGGGAAAGCTATATGCTAATTGCGCTTCCTAACCCTGACGCTACATTTACCGTGACCTTGTTCTTTCCCTTTGAAGGCGAACAGTCGTTTCACAACCTGAAAACCGACGAAGAAATCCAGGCCTTCTTCAAGAAAACCTTCCCCGACGCGACTGCCCTGATGCCTTCTCTTCTTGAAGACTTCCGGGATAACGCGACTTCCTCGTTAGTCACCATACGATGCTATCCTTGGGTAAAAAACAGTACACTGATCATTGGTGACTCAGCGCATGGCGTGGTTCCTTTTTACGGACAAGGGATGAATGCCGGGTTTGAAGATTGCTCCGTACTCAATCGCCTTCTGGATACACATGAGGATGATTGGAGTAAAGCGGTACCCGATTTTCAGCGACTCCGAAAAGCTGATGCCGATGCGATTGCGCAACTCGCCCTCGATAATTTTGTGGAAATGCGTGATCTCGTCAGTAATCCCGACTTTCTTCTCCGGAAGCAGATTGAGGCCAAACTGCATGAGCTTTATCCCAAACAATGGATTCCGTTGTATTCAATGGTCGCCTTTCATGATGAAATCCGCTATTCAGAAGCAATGGAAATGGGCAAACGGCAAAAAGCCATCATGGACAAAGTAATGCAGGCGCCTGCTATCGAAAAAACCTGGAAACAGCTCAATTTTGGGGAGCTTATAGCCCAGCTCAAGCCGCTGCGATAAGGATCTTGTACTCCTCGAAACGCGCAAGAATATCCCGAACATAGTTTACCGGCTCTTCGCATTTGCAGTAGCCTGCTACCGCTACGGGGTCGCGGTAATATTTTGGATTTGATTTTTGTCGCAAGAAAATTTCCACATCATCCCATTTGCCCGGATCCTTGTTGTATTTTATTGCAAGGTTCCGTGAGTCAATTATGTGCGACAGGCCTGCATTGTAGGAGGCAAGGACGAACTTAAGCCGTTCATTCTTGTCCTTCACATACTTGCTCCACAACTTATCCAGGTACTTCAGGTACCGAGCACCCGCCTTCAGGCTTTGGTGAGGATTTGTGCGATCGACAGCCCC
The DNA here is from genome assembly GCA_031384895.1 of Cyclobacteriaceae bacterium. GTDB lineage: Bacteria > Bacteroidota > Bacteroidia > Cytophagales > Cyclobacteriaceae > ELB16-189. The sequence goes on from JANNAZ010000134.1 coordinate 14,274, forward strand.
AAATTCCAAGGCCGTTGCCGGCATCAATTGCATAAGCCCTACAGCCCCTGCCCAGGATTCGGCACCAGGGCGAAAGTTTG